>JAMORJ010000083.1 GCA_027063595.1 Nautiliaceae bacterium
CATAGAATCTATAAAAAACGAAATGATTAAAATTTTAGATGTTGACGAACTTCAATATATCGCCTTTGTAGATAGAGAATTTAACTATATCGACAAAATCAAACCAAACAATACCATTGTTTTAATCGCAGCTTACGTTGGAAACACAAGATTAATAGACAATATCTGGATATAAGGAGAAAAATGAAAAAAATAATTTTTCTATTTTTTCTAACTCTTGCGTTTTCTTACGATATCTACGACATTTATAGATATGAAGGAATAAAATCTCTTCAACAATTTTTAGAAAGAAAATTACAATCAAAGGATTTTTGGTTAAAAAGATTAAAAGATAAAGAAATAAAATTAGGATATTTTGAAAAACCAACTTTTATATTGTTTTGCAATAAAATAACTCACACTCTTGATGTATATTCATATAATAACTCTTTAAAAAAAATTACTACTTTTTCAAACATAATAGTTGGGAAATTGGGAGATAAACAAAAAGAAGGAGATTTAAAAACTCCTATTGGAAATTATACCCTTATTAACAAAATTGTTCCAAAAAATAGTTTCTACGGTCCTCTTGCGTTTGTAACATCTTATCCAAACCTATTTGACAAACTTCATAAAAAAAACGGATATGGCATTTGGATACATGGAAAGCCAATTGATGGAGAGAGAGGAAATTTAAGCAAAGGATGTATCGTTTTAAATAACGATGAGATTTTATATCTAAACAAAATTATCAATTACAAAAACACCGTTCTTGAAATTACTCAAAAACCTTTTTATGCAAAAAAAGAAGATATCGCAGAAATCTTAGCGATGATATATCAATGGAGAGAAGCTTGGAAAAATAGTGATTTAACAAAATATTTAAGTTTTTATGCAAAAGATTTTCACCGCTCAAACGGAGATGATTTAGAAAAATTCAAAACTTACAAAAGAAAAATTTTTGAAATTAGAAAAAACCAACCAATAACAATACTTTTTAGTAATATTCAAATAACTCCTTATCAAAATATTTTAAACAAAAAAATATACAAAATAAATTTTTTCGAAAAATATTACGCTCCAGGATTTAAATTTGAAGGCAACAAAGAAATTTATGTTTCAAAAAGAGGAAATAAATTTAAAATAATTCTAGAAAAATAGCCATTAAAAAAAGAAATGTGCCTATACCAAAAATACCAAATTCTTTTGATTTTTTATACAAAATCCAAAATAAATAAATTATAAATCCATTAAAGAAAGCAAAAAACACATATTTACCAAAATAATTCAACCCAAGATAAAGAGTATAATCAATTCTAAAAAGCCCCAAAAGCCCAAGCACTATTCCAACAATTAAAAAAATTTTCTTCAATATCTGCCTTTTTATCAAAATTATACTAAATTTTGATAAAATTAATTAAAAAGGATTATCTTGAAAAAACTACATCTTATTTCGCTTGGATGCGCCAAAAACTTAGTAGATAGCGAAGTAATGCTAAAAAAATTAGAAAACTATAAAATCACTCAAAATCCAGAAGAAGCGGATGTAATTATAATAAATACATGCGGTTTTATAAATTCAGCTAAAGAAGAAAGCATCAATACAATCTTAGAAATGGCAAATCTCAAAAAAGAAAACGCCATTTTAGCCGTTACAGGATGTCTAAGCGAGCGATACAAAGATATTTTACCCAAAGAAATTCCAGAAGTTGACATTTGGAGCGGAGTTGGAGATTTTGATAAGATTGATGAACTTATAAAAAAAAGAAAATCTCAATTTAGCAATAAAGTTTTTTTAATTCATAAAGAAGATAGAATAATAACTGGAAGTTCATATCATGCTTATATAAAGCTTAGCGAAGGATGTAATCAAAAATGCGCTTTTTGCGCAATTCCAAAAATCAAAGGGCGTCTTCAATCAAGACCAATTGAAGAAATAATTGAGGAAATTAAAAAATTAAAAGAAAGAGGATATAAAGATTTTAGTTTAATTTCCCAAGATTCAAGCTCTTATTTAAGAGATTTCGGAATAAAAGACGGTCTTGAAAGATTAATTGATGAAATCGATAAAATTGAAGGAATAAATGTAAGAATTTTATATTTATATCCAACGACTACAACAAAAAGGCTAATTAGAAAAATTTTTTCTTCAAAAAACGTTCAAAACTATTTTGATATGCCAATTCAGCACATAAGCGATAAAATGCTTAAAATTATGAAAAGAGGAAGTAATTCGCAAAGAATAAAAGAACTTTTAAAAGAAATGAAAAAAGAATTTAGTTTTGTTAGAACCTCTGTAATTGTTGGACATCCAGGAGAGAGCAAAAAAGATTTCGAAGAACTTAAAAATTTTCTAAAAGAGTATAAATTTGATAGAGTAAATGTATTTGCATATTCTGATGAAGAAGGTACTTTATCTTATAAAAGAAACGATAAATTACCTCCAGAAATAATAGAAAAAAGACTACAAAAAATCGAAGAAATCGTAAAACAAACAACTATAGAATCTTTAAAAAAATACGTAGGCAAAACTTGTGAATGTTTTTTTGACGGTCTAACGGAAGATGGACTTTTTTATACGGTTAGACCAAAACTTTGGGAGAGAGAAATTGACGGAGATATTTTAGTAAACGAAAGCGAAATTAATAATTTAAAAATTGGAGAAATATATAATGTAAAAATCACTAAACTTTTAGGAGAAGAATTAATTGGAAAAATCATCTAAAAATCTCTTAGCTTTTTCGGCTGGAGTAGATTCTACGGCTTTGTTTTTTTATTTACTCGAAAAAAACATACCATTTGATATTGCCATAGTAAATTACCACACTCGCCCAAACTCTCAAAAAGAAGTAGAATACGCTAAAGAATTAGCAAAAAAATATGGCAAAAAAATTTTCATAAAAAGCTGTATTTTAGAAAAATTTAGCGAAAAAAAAGCAAGAGATTGTAGATATAAATTTTTTGAAGAAATTATAAAAAAAGAAAACTACTCTACTCTAATTCTTGCTCATCAACTAAACGATAGGTTTGAATGGTTTTTAATGCAACTTAGCAAAGGTGCAGGTCTTAAAGAATTAATAGCAATGAATGAATACGAAAAAAGAGATTTTTATACCATATGGCGCCCGTTTGCGTTTACTACAAGAGACGAGATAGAAAATTTTTTAAAAGAAAAAAAAGTTAAATACTTTATAGACGAAAGTAACTTCGATACAAAATACAAAAGAAACTATTTTCGACACAAATTCTCAAATGAATTTATAAAAGAATTTAAAATAGGTCTTAAAAAAAGTTTTAAATTTTTAGAAGAAGACAAAAAATTGCTAATAGATGAAGAATGGCAACAAATAAAAAAATTGTTTTTTTTTAAAAAATCAATTCCTAAAAAGGATATAAAAAAAATAGATTTAATTTTAAAAAAACTTGGAATTCTTCCTACTAAAGCTCAAAAAGACGAAATTTTAAAAACGAATTTCTCATGCGTCATTCAAGGAAAAATAGCAATTGATTCAAACGAAAAAGAAATATTTATCTCTCCTTATGTTAAAATTCCTTTAACCAAAAAAGAATTTTTAAGAATCAATAAAATTCCACCAAAAGTTAGGGGATATATACAAAAGGAAATTTTATGCCATACGTCGTTTACGGAGACATTCATGGATGCCTTGAAGAATGGGAGGAACTAAGAAAACTAATTCCAAAAAACTCTATCGAAATTAGCGTAGGAGATATCTTAGATAAAGGACCATATCCTGTTGAAGCATTAAGATATGCTCAAAAAAACAAAATATTTACAATTATGGGAAACCATGAATACAAACATCTAAGAAAATATTGGGGAAGAAATGTAGTGCTTGATGAAGATCAACAAAAAGTATATCCAAAATTAAAAAAACAAGACTTCGAATTCATAGAAAACATGCCGTTTTTCTTAAAATTAAATCATTTAACCATAGTCCATGCTGGAATCACAAATAAAATTAGATTAAACAATCCTCCTTTAAATATTATGACTTTACTTTTATTTTTAAGAGAAGTTGATGAAAACGACAAATTTTTACCTCTAAATCATACTTATCCAAACGCAAGATATTGGGCAGACGTTTATAAAGGGCATGAAGGATTTGTAGTATATGGTCATAATCCTTTTTTAGAAATTAAAAAAAATAGATTTTCAGCTGGAATAGATACAGGTTGTGTATATGGAAATAAACTAACTGCAATTATTATTCCAAATACTCTAAAGCCATGGGAATATGAAATAATTCAAGTTAAAGCTAAACAAAAATACGCTAATCCTATTGTTCCCCTTCAAAAGCCTTGACACAAATACTTTTTTTATTTATAATTTCATTCCACAAGGGCTCGTAGCTCAGTTGGTTAGAGCAACCGGCTCATAACCGGTTGGTCGCAGGTTCGAGTCCTGCCGAGCCCACCACTTTTTAGCCTCGGTAGCTCAGTTGGTAGAGCAAGGGACTGAAAATCCCTGTGTCGGCGGTTCGATTCCGTCCCGAGGCACCATTTCTTTACAATTTTAAGTGCCTGTCACCAATTATTTTCTAAAATAAAAAAAAGAAAAAATCATGATTTTAATCTAATGATAGTTCCTTGAGCTAAATAATCAACTACTTCTTTTCCTTCTTTATCATGAGACACATTTACTTTTACGTCTATATTTTTAACCCCATCCGCTTCAAGTTCTTTTGCTTGCTGTTGAAGATATAAAATACACTCTTTCATAGCATCAGTAGGATATACTCCATCGTATAATTTTTCACTCTCTACTCTTACGCCAGCATATGCAATGGTTACACACTCATGCTCTTCTTGAATTTCTCCAAAACTTAAGATCATATTTTCCAAATCTCTTGCCATTTTACTTCCTTTTTTAAAAATTATAACATAAATTTAAGATTAATCAACAACATAGCAAACCTTAAAAACTACTAAAAAAACTTAACATACTATATATAAAGCAATTTTTCCTATTTAGGCAGTATTTAAATTGCTAAACTATAGGTGTCAGAGAACATTTATTTCAAAAAAAATAAAAAAAGCTCTATTGAGCTTTTTTTCTGAATTTTGCTTCTCTTTTTTTATCTTCTTTAATTCTAGCTTCTTTTCCTGTTTTGTCTCTTAAATAATAAAGTTTAGCTCTTCTTACTTTACCAAATCTTACAATTTCGATATTTTGAATAGAATCGCTATAAAGCGGAAAAATTCTCTCAACTCCAATATTGTTTGCTCCAATTTTTCTTACTGTAAACGTTTTACTCGCACCTCTTCCTTTAATTGCAATTACTACACCCTCAAAATTCTGAATTCTTTTTTTATCCCCTTCTTTAATTAACACAGCTACTCTTACTGTATCTCCCGGTCTAAACTCAGGGATTTTATCTTTTTTTGCTTCAATTTGTTTTTCTTCAAAAGCTTCGATAAGTCTATTTCTCATTGTCTCTCCTTTGTGCCATTGGCCACTATCGGGCATTCACACTTATTTTTTGAGTTGTAATTATATCAAAAAAATTAAGAAACTTTAAATTTATTTATACTCTCAAGCATTTTTTTAGCAATTTCTTCTAACTCATTTGCAATTTTTTCTATATTTTTAGAATATTCTATGTTTTTTGTTGAATCATTAACAATTTCATCCATAGCCTTTATAATTTTTTCTAAATCCTCTTCAATTTTGTTAAACTCCTCAACTATTTCAACATGATTTTTTACAACTTCTTCCATAGTATCATGAGTATTATTAATCTTTTCAACTACAAAATTTGAAGTATCGTTTAATTTTTCTATATTTTGAACATTTTTAGATACTTTATTTTTTATAGCTTCAATAGATTTTAAAATCACACTAATTGTATTATTAATTTCATTTAAACTCTCTTGAGTCTTCTCCGCAAGTTTTCTAACTTCATCCGCTACAACGGCAAACCCTCTTCCATGTTCTCCCGCTCTTGCCGCCTCTATTGCCGCATTTAAAGCAAGCAAATTAGTCTGTTCTGCGATATCAGAAATAATATTTAAAATTTCTCTTATATTATTTGCTTGAGAACTTAAACTTTTTATATTCTCCACTACTTCTAGTTCATGTTCAGTCGTATTTTTTATAACTTCTACAAGCTTTAAAATTTCTTCTTCGGAAGATTTTAATTCATCTTTTGCTAAAAACAATTCTTTTAAATCCTGTTTTAATTTATTTGTTAGCAATAATAACTCGTTAATTATATCGCTAGTAGTAGCTGCGTTATTTTTTGCACTATTTTTAGTTAAAAGCAATTTATCAGAAATATCTCCAATTCCTATATTCAATTTACTAAACATTTTTGAATTTTCATTTACGCTCATTCTCATTAATTTTAATAAGTCTTGAACTTTTCTAATAATTTTATTTATATTTTCCCCAATAACATAATTTAAATCTTTTTTATTTTCTTTATAAGTTGGGAATTCTTTTGAAAAATCGTTATTTTCAGAAATATTATCAATAAATGAAGTTAATTTTGGCAAGGTCAATACTCTTTTTAATTCTTTACTTATAAAAAACATCATTATAAATACCAATCCAATTTCCAAACTCAAAGAAACTATTATCCATTTAATAATATTTTCTTGATCATTTTTAAGCTTATTAATTGAAGTTTTTAAACTAACTTCTAATTTACCTTGAATATCATTATCAATTTTCTCCAATATCTCTTCTTGTCGTTTTAACTCTTTTAAAGAAAGCGTTCCTTTTAAATACTTCTCACTTAATGTATCGCAAAGCTTTTTTAACTTTTCAATTTCAAAAGATATTTTAATATTACTTTCATTTAAAAGATTTTCCAACTTTAAAATCTTTTCATTTATTTCTTCTTTTAAAGAGTTAATTTCTCCTTCACATTCTCTTTTACTTTTACCTCCTAAAACACACTCTCTAAGCAATTTTTCCTCTTTTAAAAGCAAATTTTTAATTTCTTTAGATAAAGAAGTTACAGGAAGCTGTTTTTGAGTAACTTTTTCATTTTCTTCTTTAATAGACTTTAAAGAAGAGTAAATAAAATACCCTTGAATAATACTAATTAAAAGAACAACTAAAAACGCCAACTCAATTTTTGTTTTTAAAGAAATTTTTTTTAACATCAAAAACTCCTTTAAATCCAACTAATTTATCAAATCAGGTCGATGAAACTTGGTTTTAAAAAAAGAAGCTTTTTCTCTCCAAAAAGCTATTTTTTTATGATTACCGCTTTTTAAAATATTGGGAACTTCTCCTACTTTGCTAAAAGAAGGAGCTTCAAGAAAATTTTCATTAAAACTTTCATCTTTTAAAGATTCGCTATTTCCAAGAACACCTTCAATATTTCTTAATACGCTATCTATTACAACAAGCGCAGCCAATTCTCCCCCAGTTAAAATAAAATCTCCAATACTAATTACTTCATCAGCAAAATCCTCAATAAGTCTTTCATCAAATCCTTCATACCTCCCACATACCAAAAAAAGCACTTCTTCTTTTGAAAACCTAACGGCATCTTTTTGATTATATCTTTTACCAACGGGAGTTAAAAAAATAGTTTTTGAATTAGGATATTTTCCTTTATAAAATAAAAGTGCTTCCCTTAATGCCAAATTATCAATAATCATTCCAGCGCCGCCACCAACAATTTCCGTATCGACTTTTTTATACTTATTTTTTGAAAAATCTCTAAAATTAACAACTTCAATCGAAAAAAGATTTTTATCCCTAGCTCTTTTTAAGATGGAATCTTCAAAATAAGGTAAGATTAAATTAGGAAAAAGAGAAAAAACAACTATTTTCATTTGAGAGATTCTAAAATATCTACTGCACCGCTTGCTATAATTTTTTTGTTTTCTACATCAACGTCTTTTACATGACGCTTAAAATCTATCATAAATCTCTTTGGATATCCACGCTTTATCAACTCTTCATCAGTATCGATTAAAAGATAATCTACATCAGCTCTTTCAATTTCTCTAACTTTTCCAAGCCTTATTAAATTATCTCCCCCTGATTTTAATTCTTTATCAAAAAAAGCATTTTCAAAAACATCACATCCCTCAATATCAAACCAAAAATATTCTCCCTCTTTTAATTCAATATTTTTTCTCGTATCTTCTTCAGTAGTATAAAGTTTTCTATTAGTAATTTTTTTTGCATCTTCTGGAGTATCGATTCCTTTAAACTTTACAAGCCCTCTTTTTAAATCAATTTTTTCTATTGTCAAATCTTCTCTATCAGAAGAAAAAGTAGCTCCGGGCTTAAATTGCTCCGGAAAATCGCTTAAAATATGAATTTTTTGCCACCCTTTAACACCATGACTTTTACCAAGCTTTGCAATAGGAATTTTTCTATTCTTCATAAGCCTTCACCGTTATTTTATAATTTTTTTCATCACCTTTTGCTTTACAACCACCTATTACCATTTTAATTGCTTTTACCATACTTCCGCTTTTACCAATAATCCTACCTACGTCAGCTTTTTTAGCATAAATTAAAATTTCGTCAAAATCATCGTGTTTTACTATCTCTCCCTTTACTTTATCAGGCTCAAAGCTAAGAAGCTTTGCATATTCTAATACAAAATCTAAAACCATTAAGCGTTAGCCATTCTTTCTTCATAAATTTTTTTAAGTTTGCTTACTCTATCGCTCATTTGAGCGCCTACTCCAAGCCAATAATTCATTCTATCCATATCGATTTTAATTTCTTTTGGATTAGTTAAAGGATTGTAATATCCAATGCTTTCAATCCATCCGCTATCTCTTCTTTTTCTACTATCAGTTACAACTATTCTATAAAAAGGTCTCTTTTTTCTACCAAATCTTGCAAGTCTAATTTTTACCACGTTTCTCTCCTTTGTTTAATTTTCCCGCCCTCGCTTGCCCATAATTTTTAGTTTGAAATTTTAATCAATTATTTTAGAAATTTCAAGTTTTGAGCCATCCTCATAAGTTCATTCATATCTGGAATTTTTTTATTAGCAAATTTTTTAGCCATTTTTGCAGCATTTTGGAATTGTTTATTTATTCTATTGACCTCTTGAACGCTAAGCCCAGCACCTCTTGCTATTCTTCTTCTTCTACTTGCGCTTTCTTTAATAAGATGAGGATTTTCTCTTTCTTTTGGAGTCATTGAATTAATCATTGCTTTAATTTTTTTAATTTCGCTTGAATTTTCAAGATCTATATCTTCAATCTGTTTTAACATTCCTCCCATTCCTGGAATCATTCCAAGTAAATTTTTCATACTACCAAGTTTTTTCATTTGCTCAAGTTGATTTAAAAAGTCATTATAATTAAATTGTCCTTTTTTAAGTTTTTTAGTAAGTTTTTTTGCTTCTTTTTCGTTAATTACAGCGCTCGTTTTCTCTACTAAGCTTTCAATATCCCCAGCACCCATAATTCTACTAACAATTCTATCAGGAATAAATACTTCAAAATCGGCTATTTTTTCTCCACTACCTATAAATCTTAAAGGTTTTTTTACTTGATGAGCTATACTTAAAGCAACCCCTCCTTTAGAATCCCCATCGTATTTAGTGAGAATAACTCCCGTAATACCAAGCTTTTCATCAAAGGCTTTAGCTGTATTTAAAGCATCTTTTCCCGTTAAAGAATCGGCTACATAAAAAATCTCATCTGGCTTTATTTCTTCTTTCATTCTAACAAGCTCATTCATTAATTCTTCATCAATAGCAAGTCTACCAGCAGTATCTATTAAAACAACATCATAATGCTTTTCTTTTGCTTCTTTTAAACATTTTTTAGCAACTTCTATGGCATCTTTTGCGTTTTCATCATAACAAATATCAAGCTCATTCATTTCAGCTAATTGCTTTAATTGTTCAACCGCTGCCAATCTTTGTAAATCGGCCGCTACCATTAAAACCTTTTTCTTTTTAAAAGTTTTTAAGTAATTGGCAAGTTTAGCCGTAGTAGTAGTTTTACCACTACCCTGAAGACCAACCATCATAACCACAGTTGGAGGGTTAGGCGAAAAAACAAATCCATAATTACCAGGAGCGGTTAAAATATTATTTAACGATTTTTCAAGCGCTTTTAAAAAGTTTGCTTTTCCAATTCCATTTCTTTTTGTTTCAATTTCCACTTCTTTTAATAAATCTTTTACGACCTTAAAATGAACGTCTGCTTTTAAAAGATTTTTTTTAAGCTCATCCAAAGCTCTTTTTAAAGCCTTTTCATCATCTTTCATTCTTATTTTATTAATTGCGCTTCTAAAACCTTCGCTAATTCTCTCAAACATAATACTCCTTGTTTTTTTCAAAATTGTATCAAAAAACTATCTTCTTCTTTTTCTTCTATTCTCGTTTTGCTCTCTCATAACAAAATCTTTTGGCTCTTCGCTTTCAAATTCGTAATCGAAAATTTTAAACTTTTTATGATGAAGCATTACTCTTTTATATGGCTCTCCTCCATACTTTTCATCCCCAATAATTGGATGATCTATAGCTTTTAAATGAGCTCTTATTTGATGCGTTTTTCCAGTATGGATTATAGCTTTTATTTTAGATTTTTTCCTAAAAGCAAGGATCGGTTCTATTTCCGTTATTGCTTCTTCTCCATCGGCGCTAACTTTTGCAAAAGCTCCCGATTTAGTCTTAATTACTTTTATTGGTAATTCTATTTTCTCAGGCTCTGCTACAATTCCCTTAACCCAAGCAACATATTCTTTATACACATTTTTTTTCTTAAATTCTTCGATTGCTTTTTTTCTAAAATCGTCGTTTTTCGTTAGAACCAAAACCCCGCTTGTTTCTTTATCGAGTCTATGAAGAAGAGGATATTTAAAAGTTTTGGAAATTTCTTCGCTTGTTACATACGGAGGTTTATCTATTACTAAGACATTATCGTCTTCAAAAATTACCTTTGGTTTGTTTACTTTTTCTATCTTAAATTTAGTATTAATAGGTAAAAGCCCTCTTGCAATTTTTATTTTTTTATCTTTTGCATACACCAAACCTCTATCTATTAGCTCTTTTGCTTTTCTATTCGAAATACCTTCTTGCTTTGCCAAAAGTACATACGCTTTTTCTTTTTTCATTAAAACCCTTTTTTTAAAATTATATCAAAAAAAATGTTATAAATTTTTCTTATATTAAGAAAACATTAAGTTTTAAAGAGTTATAATACTCTTGCTGAATGATAGTTCATTCAAAAAAGAAAGAGGGGAACTTAATGAAACCTAAAATTTTAATCGCTGGAATTTGTCTAATTACGCCTTTATTTGCGATAAATCCTTACGTAAAGGGATATCGCTATTACATCAAATACGTAAAACACATTCCAAAATATGGCATAAAAGCACCAGAACTTTTAAAAAAATTAAACATTCACTCCGCAAACGAAATAGATAAATTGGTTTATTCTAGAAAAATAGTAGAAGAAGTAAAAAAATTTAACCCAACAGCTGCTAAAGGTATAGAAAAAATTTTAAAAAAAGGAAAACAAAAAGAACTCAGCATTTTTTTAAAGTATGTTTATCTTGGCAAAATTCCACCAGGTTGTAATTAAATTTAAGTTAATTTAAGGAAACATTAAGAAAAAAAGTGATACAATGCGGGGGTGAAAGTTATAAGAAAATCTTAACAAAGGAGAAAACATGAAACTTTCAAAAGTTTTAGTAGCAGGAGCTATAGCAAGTGGACTTTTAGTATCTACTGCTATGGCAGATTACAACGTAGGTTTTAAATACTATAACAAATACATCAAAAGAAAAGCTCATTTAAAATCTCCTCAATTAATTGCAAAATTAGGAGTAAAAACTGTAGATGAGCTAAAAGCTTTATTTAAAGACAACGGAAAACCTTTAATTAAAAAATTAAAAGATTTAGGACTTGACAAAGCAGCAAAAGGCGTTGAAAAAATTGCTAAAAAAGGTAAATTAAAAGATTTAGAAGATTTCTTAATAGGAATTATGGAAGGAAAAATCCCAGCAGGATGTTCTTAATATTTTCCTCCCCTCTTTCTTTCTTAAAAACTACAACACAATAAAGGAGCTCATATGAAAAAATTATTAATTTCGACATTAGCAGTTGGAGCATTGTTTGCTCAAAGCTCAAATGCCGATCTAGAAGCAAAAATTAAAAAACTTGAAGCAGAAATTCAAGAATTAAAACAAATTGCAATTTCAAACCAAAAAAAAGTAAATCCAATTGCAGCAAACAATCATATATTCTTTAGTTTTGATCTAAGAACAACTTATGATAGAATTAATCAACACACAACAAGCGGTTATACTTACGTTCCAACAACTCAAAATCCAGATGGTTCAGTTACAGCAACTTTAACACATAAAGATTCAAAAACTTACAAAAGCAACATTTTTACAAATAGAATTATCCTAACTGGAGTTGCAAGACCAAGCGAAAATTTAAAAGCTACATTAAAAATCGCAGCTAACAACATTTTTGGAATGAACAGCGAAAGTATGTATACTCCTTATCAAAACATCTCTTGGATTGCAAACGAATCTCCAGATGATACAAACGTAAGAGTAAAAGAAGCATTTTTTAATTATCACTTTGGACCAGATAACGGATTTATGTTTAGCGCGGGAAGACGTCCGGCAACAGAAGGATTTCCTGCAAACTTAAGAGAAAACGATTCTCCATCAAGTCCTCTAGCTCATTTAATCAACATGGAATTTGATGGATTTAGCTTTGAAATTTCAAACACAATCTTTTCAAAAATTTCTGATAAATTTAGCGATCTTGGAACTTGGATGAAATTCTGCCTTGGTAGAGGATATTCAAGTTCAAAAGGAAAATGGCCAGGAGATGGTTCACCTGCTTATAGTAAAGATCCTTTAAAAAATACAGATTTTGGAGGATTTATTTTAGTTCCATATGATGATGGTCAATATTCTTTATGGACCGAAACAGTTTGGGCAAAAAATTTAAAAGGTATGAACGTTATAAGTGCTACTCCAACAACTATTACTATGAAAATGGACGATCTAGGAAATTACTTTGGATTTAACGCGATATTTAAAGCTAACGGTATTGGAGATGGAATTAATGATTATTTAGATGACACTGTAGCGTTTATTTCATTTGCTCTATCTAAAACAAAACCAAAAAGTGGTAAACAAATGCTTGGAAGCACAGATAAAAAAACTGGTCATTCAATCTGGATTGGAGCTGATATGCCAGGATTTGAAGATGGCGATAGATGGGGATTCAATTTTGTTAGAGGTTCAAAATACTGGAGAAGTATGACTTATGGAGAAGATACTTTAGCTGGAAGCATCGCAGCAGTTAGAGGTAAAGCTTACGAAGTATATTACAACAAACAAATTATTCCTCACTTAACAGCAGGATTAAGAGCTACTTTCTTTAGATACGATTACTCTGGAAGCGAAGCATTCTTTGGAGTAATGGGTGATCCTGATCAACAAGTATACGTAGATAAAGCAAGCGACATAAGAGCTTATATTAGATATAGCTTCTAATAACTTTTTCTTATAAAGCCCTTTTGGGCTTGATTTTTAATTTTAAATTAATATAATTTTTTCGCAAAAATACAAAAGGAGTGTAAATGTCTGAAATTATTGATTTAAAAAGAAGAAGTTTTCTAAAGGGTTCAGCGGCTGTAGCCGGTGGAGCAGCTTTAGCATCTACTTCGGCATTTGCCCTATCACCTTATGAAGACGCGCTAAACGCAAAAGAAAAAAAAGAAGAAGAAATAAAAAACGCAAAATATACTCCAACGTTTTGCGGTATGTGCGTTAACATGTGCGGATTTATAGCAAGAAATGTAGATGGTAAAATCACAAAGCTTGATCCAAATCCATTATTTACAAAAAGTAGAAGTTTCGCATGCGCAAGAGGAAACGCAGGAATTGCAGCAGCATACGACCCTGATAGATTAAAATACCCTCTAATTAGAGTTGGAAAAAGAGGAGAAGGAAAATTCAGAAAAGCAACTTGGGAAGAAGCATACGAATATATTAGAAAAAAACTTGTAAAAATTTTAGATGAAGAAAAAGACAATAGAAGTACAATTGCATTTGGAGCAGGAGCTGGAGCTGAAGAACCTTTGTTTGCTACATTTGCAAATGGTATTGGAAGCAACAATTTTGTTGATCATTTTACTACTTGTTTTGCACCAGCGTTTATTGCAAATAAACTTACATACGGAAGTTGGGGAAGCGCCGACTTTGAAAAAAGTAAATACGTATTAATGCTTGGAGCAAATAGAGCCGAAGCAATAGTTACTCCTGATACATTAGACCTTTTTAGAAATACTCACAAAAGAGGTACAAAAATTGTATATATCGACGTAAGATATACAAACACAGCAGCAAACGCAGATGAATTTATTCCTATTAAGCCCGGAACAGACTTAGCACTTATGCTTGCTATGATTCATGAAACAATTAACAAAGGATATCATAAAACTCCTTATAAGGCCGACTATTTAGCAAAATATGCCGAAGGATTAGAAGAGCTTGAAGAATATTTTACAACAGGAGAAGGAAGTAAATACACTCCTGAATGGGCAGAAAAAATCACAGAAATACCAGCAGATACCATTAGAAGAATTACAAAAGAATTTTCCGATGCAGCTGAAAAATATAAAGGAGCTGCTAATTGTTATAGAAGCAGAAAATCTACTTGGTATTATCAAGATTTCGAATTCAGAAGAGCTCAAGCAATATTTAACGCGCTTCATGGATGCGTAAATAGACCTGGAGGTGTATTGTTAAACAGAGGACTTAAAGCTGAAAAATACGAATACGAAGATTTCCCAATTTATGATAATGCAAAACCAAGAATTGACCTTGCTCTCAAACCAAAAAATGCATGGCCTATAATGAACCCTGGTAAAGGAAGTTGGCAAGTATTTAGAAATACGGTAAGAGATATTAATACGATGTGGAAAGAAGGAAAAAAACTTCCAGAAGGAGCATATCCAGTAAGAGGAATGTTTATCTATAGAGAAAATCCAATTCAATCGGTACCTGGTAGAGAAGAAACAGAAAAAATGTTTGATACTATGGATTTAGTAGTAGTAATAGACATCTTACCAAACGATACAGCAATGTATGCTGATGTAATATTGCCTGATACAGTATACCTTGAGAGAACTTCTCCTCTAAAAAGTTTTGGAACTCTTAGAGAACCAATGATTGGTATTAGATGGCAAACTACAAAACCTTTATACGAAACAAAACCTTTATATAATATATTAAAAGAACTTAGCGAAAAAATAGAAAAAGATTTAGCAGCAATTACATTCAAATACACTTGGGATGCGGACGAATTTGAAGTAGAACTTCCAAAAGATTTCAATATTGCAAAATATTTAACAGATGATTTTGAAATTGACGAAGAAGCTTTAAAAAGAGATTATGGAAACAATCCAAAACTAGTAAAAGCAATATTAGAGCATGCAAGTGAAGACGGATTAGATATAGCTACTTTTAAATTAAGCGCAGCATATGAAAAAACTCCTGAAGAATTCAACGAAGAAGTAATGAAAGAAATTTATGGAGAAGAAGCAGCTAAAATAGCAAAAGAATATGGAGTATATTGGCCAGGAATCGAAAAAGCAATTAAAGATGGATTAATTGACGAACATTTAAAAGTATTCAAAAAAGATGTTAAAAATAAAAATCAATTAATTTATGAAATTTACAAAAAATATTGTACTCTTCCAGAAGATTATTGTATTGTTCCTAAAAAAGGAAAATTTATTAAATTCTCTTTAAAAAATATTGCAGGACAACCATTCATTAACCCAATAACTGGACAAACAGAAAAAATAACTGATCTTCCAAAATGGCGCGATAATATGTATGAAGAACCAAAAGGCAATCAAGTAAGATTAGTAATTGGAAGACATGGATACTTTACTCAAAGTTCTCATCCAAACAACTATTTATTGCTTGATTTAATGAATTACAACTATATTTGGATTAATGAAGAACTTGCAAAAGAAATGGGACTTAAATTTAAAGATGAAGTAGAACTTACAAACAGACAAGGCAAAAAAGTAAGAGGAAAAGTTTATCCAACTAAAAGAATTAGAAAAGATACAATTTTTATCGCAACAGGACTTGGTAGCCAATCTCCAATGTTTACATTAGGGTATGATAACGGTATTTCTCAAGCCGCTATTGCAGAAGATAGAGTTGATCCATTTATTGGAGCATCAAGTATGAACGAAACTTTTGTAACAATAAGAAAGGTGTAAGCCATGGCAAATTATGCAATTGCTCTTGAATATCAAAATTGTATTGATTGTCGTGCATGCGAAGTTGCATGTAAAGACGAAAACGGCGTAATGCTTGGAGCTGACAAACAAAGAATTTGGGTTGGTATAGTTGAAGGTGGAAATACGCTAACGGATGTTTTTTTAAATTTCTATCCATCTCAATGTAACCATTGTATTGACGCGCCTTGCGTTACCGTTTGTCCAACTGGTGCAAGTCATTTTGCAGAAGGCGGAATCGTAAAAGTCGATTATGATATGTGCATTATTTGTAAAGGTTGTATGGAAGCTTGTCCTTATGAAGCAAGATTTGTAGATGAAACAAGACATGCTGTTGATAAATGTACTTTCTGCGATGGAAGAATTCAAGAATACGGAACTACCGCATGTAGCGCAACATGTCCAACAAAAGTTAGAACGTTTGGAGATTTAGAAGACGAAAATTCAGATATTGTAAACTTACTAAAACAAAGAGAATTTTTCGTTTTAAAAGAAGAAGAAGGCACATTACCAAAACTATTTTATCTTGTACCTGAAGACGAAGAATTTAGAAACAGAACGCTTGGAGATGGAATTAAAATTCATAAATGGGAAGATATTAAACCTCTTTATGAAGCAGCAGCTAAAGAGAAAAAATCTGAGTGGAAAAAAGCGTAAGGAGCTAAAATGTATATTGAATGCTGTGGTCTAAAAATAAAAAAAGTAAGCATAAAAGAATTGCTTTTTAATAAAACGATGCTTATTGCATATATTCTTCTTGCTATTGGACTTGTAGGATGGTATGAAATATTTTATTTAAGATGGGCTCATGAGTTTGTAAACAATCACGATGTAATAGCGGCGGCTGGAGGCAGTGCTGAGCACTTAAAAGCAATCGCAGAAGCTCTTAAAGAGCAAATTTTTAATCTTGAACATATAGAAGAAGTAAATAAAGCTGAACCTTGGGGAGTATTCGTAACTCAATATGTTTATCTTCTTTATGGAGGAAGTGCTATTATCTTTTTAGTAGCATTAGCGGAATTATTTAAAGTAAAAGTTGCACCAAAAGTAGCAGCAGCTTTAATGACTTTTGGTATTTCTATGGTATTTGGTGGACTTACATCAATCTTTACAGACTTAGCAAATCAATTAAATATCTATTGGATGATTTTAAACCCTCAACCACAAAGTGGTATGTGGTTAATGCTACCTCTTTATGGAATTTATATTCCATTTACGTTTATCGAAATTTATTTTCTAATTACAAATAATAGAGAGCTTGCAAGAAAAGTTGCTGGAATTTTAGTAATTATTAGTATTTTTATAGATTTAGCCGAATTTTACATCCAAGGGCTATTATTTAACCTAAATACTCCAAGACATCTTTGGACAGATATTCCAGCATTATGGTTTTATTTCTTAGTAACAGGTTCTCTTACAGGAATCTTTGGATCTCTTCTATATGGATTTTTAGGACTTAAAAATAAACCATATTTTAACGAATTCGTAGAAATAACAAGAAAAGCTAGCATAGTATTTATTATACTTGCAGCTATTTACGAAATAATCAACTTTATGGTAGTAGATCCAAAATGGATGAATTTAATAATTAAAGGTAGTCCTATTAGCTGGATGTATTGGGCTTGGATTGTTTTAGGGATAGTAATTCCTTTTGCACTATTTTTAACAAAAAATAAAAATTTAATCTTACTTGGAGCAATATCTGGATTAATTGGAACATTTTTCATGAGACAAACATTTATTTATGGTGGAAACATCTATCCTATGAGCGATAGATTCGGTATGGGACCAGAAGCAACAAGTCTTTATCAATTAGATGCAATCACTCCTTGGGCATATGTGCCAGCTCATACAATGGAATGGTTAATAATAATAGGATGTCTTGGACTTGGTATTGCAATTTATTCAATTCTTGATTCTTTATTTGATATAAGAAACGCTAGCGATAATATAGATCATTAATCCCTTTTTGGGATTTTTTTTATCTTTTTTTGGTATAATTCATAAAAAAGTAAGGAGAAATAATGGCACTTGAAATTACAAAAGAAAACTTTGAAGACGTTGTAAAAAACAACAAAATCGTAGTAGTAGATTTTTGGGCACCTTGGTGCGGACCTTGTAGAATGATTGCTCCAATTATCGAAGAATTAGCTGAAGAATTTAAAGATAAAGGCGTTGTTGTTGGAAAAATTAACACCGATGAACAACAAGAACTTGCTATGCAATTTGGAATTAGAAGTATTCCAACCGTTCTTTTTATTAAAGACGGAGAAATAGTAGATTCAATGATTGGAGCGGCTCCAAAAGAATTCTATGTACAAAAAATAAATCAACTTCTTGGAGAATAATTATAAAAAGCAAATTCTTTTACACTTTCAGCTCCTTTTTTGGGGCATTAATGGTAGCTGCTTTTTTTTTCTACTATAAATATAAATTTAGCGAATATAAATTCGTAAATTTTGAAAAAATCGTTCTTTACACACAAACAGACATTTTTGAGCCAAAAAAAGATAAGTATTATTTACTTCTTTTTAGCTCAAGAATGTCTGATTTAAATAAACTCATACAAAAAATTCCAAAAGATGCCCCCATCTTAGCAGTAGATATTTATCAAAAAAGAAAAAATTATCCAAATGTAATTTATACAACGGCTGGAATCAATACAATAATTAAACTAATTCAGTATTTAAATATATACGAAGTACCTGTAGTAGTTAGAATCAAACGCTATCATAAAAAATTATATAAACAAGATAGCCCTATTGAAGTAATAAAATAAAGGAGAAAACAATGTATGACATAATTATCATTGGAGGAGGTCCGGCAGGACTTAGCGCAGGTATTTATTCAAGCAGACTTGGAGCAAAAACTTTGCTCCTTGAAAGGTTAACCCCAGGCGGTCAAATTACCTTAAGCAGCGAAATAGAAAATTACCCTGGAGTTTGTGAAGTTAAAAGTGGAATAGAATTAATGGAATGCTGGCCTAAACAAGCTCAAAAATTTGGATGCGAAATAATAAGTGAGGAAGCAAAAAAATTAAAATTTGAAAACAATGAATGGATAGTTTTTACAAATTCAAAAGAGTATAAAGCAAAAGCTCTTATTATAGCCACAGGTTCAACCCCAAAAAAAGCTGGTTTTATCGGAGAAGAAGAGTATGTTGGAAAAGGAGTTAGTTATTGTGCAGTATGCGATGGATTTTTCTATAAAGACAAAATAGTTGCGGTAATTGGAGGAGGAGATACTGCTCTTGAAGAAGCTTTATATTTAAGTAAAATTGCAAAAAAAGTTTATTTAATACATAGAAGAGATAAATTTAAAGCCGCCCCAATAACTCAAAAAAAAGTATTTAATACTCCAAATATTGAAATAATTTTTAACGCAACAGTAAAAAAAGTATTTGGAAATCCTTTTTTAGAAGGTATAATTTTAAACGTTAATGGAGAAGAAAAAGAATTAAAAGTAGATGGAGTTTTTGTTTTTGTTGGAATGAAAGTAAATAATGAATTAGTAAAAGATTTAGTAGAACTTAACGAATTTGGAGAAATAAAAGTTAGTTTAAAAATGGAAACTTCAAAAAAAGGTATTTTCGCTGCAGGAGACGTAAGAGAAAATAGCGTAAAACAAGTGGTAGCTGCAGCAGGAGATGGAGCAGTAGCAGCAATAAACGCAATTAAATACATCGAAGGAGAATAAATGAAAGTAGGAATTTTAGGAGCAACAGGAAGAGTAGGACAATTAATTGTAAAAATCTTACAAAATGAAAACATTCCAATTGGCGCAGTTATGTTTGAAGGAAAACAAACCATAGAGTTTCCAAGCGAAACAATAATTACAAACGATGCTAAAACCTTACTTGAAAATTCAGATGTAGTAATTGATTTTTCAGCACCAATAGCTACCGAAAAACTATTAAAAGCAGCTCTTGAAACTCCAAAACCTCTTGTAATTGCAACAACTGGATTAAACGAAGAACAAAAAAAATTAATGCAAGAAGTTAGCAAAAAAGCTCCTCTTCTTTATGCTACAAATATGAGCTTAGGCGTTGCTATTTTAAATAAACTTGTTTCGATGGTTAGCGAAAAACTAAGAGATTTCGATATAGAAATTGTAGAACAGCATCATCGTTGGAAAGTTGACGCTCCAAGTGGAACGGCTCTTACTTTAGCGGAAAATTGCGCAAAAGCAAGAGGTCTTGATTTAAAAGAAGTAATGGTTACTGGAAGAGAAGGTCATGTCGGAGCAAGAAAAAAAGACGAAATAGGAGTATTTGCAATAAGAGGCGGAGATGTTGTTGGAAGACACACTGTTGGATTTTACAACGAAGGAGAGTTTTTAGAATTAAATCACACGGCAACAAGTAGAGAAACTTTTGCAAGAGGCGCAATTAAAGTAGCAAAATGGTTAATAAATCAAAAACCAGGATTTTATTCAATAAATGACGCATTAGGACTTTAATGTTAAAAAACCCACACGATAAGTTTTTTAAACTTGTTTTTAGTAAAAAAGAGGTAGTAGCAGATTTTTTAAAACACTTTTTAAATTTAAAAATTGACACCTCTTCCCTTTCTTTCATAAATACAGAAAAAAACCGAAAATATAAAAAATTTTTTTTAGATATTGCGTTAAAAACTAAATTTAAAAATAAAAAAGCCCAAGTTTATATTCTTTTTGAGCATAAATCTTATCCCGATAAAATGGTTTATTTCCAAATTTTAAGTTATGCAATGAGCATTTGGGAAGAAGAGAAAGAAAATCTAACTCCAATTATTCCAGTAATCTTTTATCATGGAAAAAACTTTAAATTAAAAGACAATTTTAACAAATTATTTTCCACTCAAACTCCATACAATCTTAACTGGAATATTAAAATATTTAACTTAAACGAAATTGACGATAATAAATTTTTACAATGTACTTCAAATCTCTTCTTATGCTCCGCTCTATTTACTATGAAACACATATTTGATGAAACCAAAAAACTAAAGATAATTTCTAAAAATTTCGATAAAATGTCAGAAGAAGAATATTTTTTAATAATAGAATATATTAGTGCCTACAAAGATGAAAAAGAAGAAAAAATAATAGACGAGCTTATTGAAAATAAGGAGAAAAAAATGACTATTTTAGAAAAATGGATAAATGAAGGTATTCAACAAGGTATTCAACAAGGTATTCAACAAGGCATTCAACAAGGTATTCAACAAGGCATTAAAGAAGGAATAAAACAAGGAATTGAAATTGGAGAAAAAAAAGGTATTTTAAAAGGAAAAATTCTAACAATGATGGAATTTGGATTAAAAAAAGAAGAAATAGCAAAAAAACTCAACATTTCAATTAAAGAAATCGAAAATATACTAAAGGGCTAAAATTATGTGTTCGGTCGTTGGAATTTATGGAAACAAAAACGCTTCTAAATTAGCATATTATGCACTATTTTCAATGCAACATCGCGGACAAGAAGCTGCGGGAATTAGTAGTAGCGATGGAGTACATATTCACACAATTAAAGATAGAGGTCTTGTTACTCAAATTTTTAAAGAAGAGCATTTTAAAATATTAAAAGGCGATATGGCAATTGGTCATACAAGATATTCTACGGCAGGAAACGATTCCATTCTTGATGCTCAACCAGTTTTTGCAAGATATGGGCTTGGAGAAATTTCAATAGTTCATAACGGAAATTTAGTAAACGCAAAAGAAATAAGAGATGAACTTATAAAAATTGGAGCTATTTTTCAAACGAATATGGATACTGAAAATTTAATTCATTTAATCGCCAAAAACTATACAAAACCGACTTTAAAAGAAAGAATAATTGATGCTGTAAAAAAGATAAAAGGAGCTTTTTCGCTAATTATTCTTAGCCGCACTAAAATGTTTGCAATAAGAGATCCTTTTGGCTTTAGACCTTTATCTCTTGGAAAAATAAAAAGCGGAGGATACATAGTAGCAAGCGAAACTTGTGCTTTTGAACTGGTAGATGCGGAGTTTATTAGAGACATAAAACCAGGAGAAATGATAACTTTTGAAAATGGAGAAATCAAAAGCGAAATGATTTTTACTCCTACTCCAAAACAATGCGTATTTGAATACATCTATTTCTCAAGACCAGATAGTAACGTATTTGGTAAAAACGTATATAGCATTAGAAAACAAATGGGAAGAATGTTAGCAAACGAACTTCCAGTTGAAGCAGATATGGTAGTACCAGTTCCAGATAGCGGAGTAGCTGCAGCTTTAGGATATGCAGAAGAGAGTAAAATTCCATTTGAAATGGCAATTATGAGAAACCATTACGTAGGAAGAACTTTTATTGAGCCAACACAAGAAATTAGAGATTTAAAAGTAAAAATGAAATTATCGCCTATTAAACATAAAATTCAAGGAAAAAGGCTCGTAGTAATTGATGATTCGATAGTTAGAGGAACTACAAGCAAAAGAATCGTTAAAATGTTAAAAGAAGCAGGAGCAAAAGAAGTTCATTTAAGAATTGCTTCTCCAGCTACCACAGGTCCTTGTTATTATGGAGTAGATACTCCTACAAAAGAAGAATTAATAGCCTCTTCTCATTCGGTTGAAGAAATTAGAAAATATATAGAAGCTGATTCTTTAGCATATTTATCAATAGATGGACTCATAAAAGCCATAAACGACAAAAAAGAAAATTATTGTCTTGCTTGTTTTGATGGAAATTATCCTATTTTATAGACTTTTTTCTTCTTTTTTGTTATAACCCCTCAAAAAAAGAGGTGCTATGAATAAGCTTTTTACGTTTGGAAAATATTTAAAGAAAAAATTTAAAACAAAAGTTAAAAAAGTTCCAATTTCAATTCCCGGATTTACATGTCCAAATATCGACGGAACAGTAGCAAGAGGAGGATGCG
>JAMORJ010000084.1 GCA_027063595.1 Nautiliaceae bacterium
AAAGATGAAGAAAAATATAAGGAGGTTTTTAAATGAACTTATTTTTTGGTGTTAGTGTCGGTATAGGTGCCGTTATTGGGTATGTAACCAATTACGTAGCAATAAAACTACTTTTTAGACCGTATAAGCCTATTAAATTAGGAAATATAACGATTTTTCCTCAAGGAGTTATTCCAAGAGAAAAAGAAAATTTGGCAAAAAAAGTTGGAGAGGTAGTAAAAAATTATATTTTAAGCGAAGAAGAAATTAAAAAAATTGTCACTAGCAAAGAAGTTAAAGAGGAAATAGAAAAGTTTTTAGACGAAAAAATTAGAGGTTTATTAGATAAAGATATTAGCGAATATATTAGCAAAGAAGAGATAGTTGATAAGTTTTCTTTTATTATCGAAAATATCGTAAAAGAAAAGTTTCCGATGTTTGTTAGTATCGTTAATAAGGAAATGATTAAAAACATTTTATTAAATGTTCAAATACCTTTAAAAATAAATGAGCTTTTACCGGAAGATAAAATAAAAGAAATTCTAAAAAGAGAAATTTTTGAGTTTTTAGAAAAAGAAGTTCCTAAGATTTTTTTAAAAGCTAAAATAGATAAAATAGTAGAGGAAAAAGTTTCTTCATTTGATGAAAAAACTCTTGAAGAGATGTTGTTTGCGTTGATGAAAAAACATTTTGGGTTTATAAATTTTGCAGGAGCAGTACTTGGAGGAATTATAGGTTTGATTCAATATTTTATTGTTATTAAAATGTAGTTGGTTTTTATCATAATTTCCCTTAAAAAAGAGAAAATTATGGGTGATTTAATTGAGATTGCGATTGCTTTTTTCAATATTATTTTTTAATTTATGAAATTTTGGCTTTAATTTTAGAACTTATTATTCTTAATAGAAGTAATTCAGATTTTTTAAAAAGCAAAGAATTAAAAGATATATGGGGAATGCTTTTATAGTTTTTTTATAAGAGAGCTTTTATTGACTAACACTATTTATAAGCCTCTAAAAATAATTGCTTTATATGTTGTTTTGATAGGAATTTTTTTCTTTTTTAGATTTTTGGCTATTAATGTTACATATAAAGTAGAAATGGGGGATTATTGAAGAGTTAATCCCACCATTTTTTTCACATATTCTTCTGGCATTTTGTGGAAGTATAGGTATTTATACACTTTATCTTCTTTTCCTGCGAGTTTTTTCTCTACAATTTCTCTATATTCTTCTGGAGTTGGGATTCTTCCAAGAAGCGCTATTACTGCAGCAAGTTCAGCACTTCCTAAATATACTTTTGCGCCTTTACCCATTCTATTATCAAAGTTTCTTGTAGAAGTTGAGAATACGTTTGCATAGTCTCTAACTCTTGCTTGGTTACCCATACACAAACTACATCCAGGAATTTCAATTCTAGCGCCTGCTTGACCGAATATTGAATAATATCCTTCTTCTGTTAGTTGTTCTTTATCCATTTTTGTTGGAGGAGCAATCCAAAGTCTTACAGGTACTTGTCCTTCGCCTCTTAAAATTTCTCCAGCTGCTCTATAATGACCGATGTTTGTCATACAACTTCCAATGAATACTTCGTCAATTTTATGAGGTCTATTTGGATCAGCTAAAACTTCGCTTAATGTCGCTACATCGTCTGGATCGTTTGGACATGCAACGATAGGTTCAGTGATTTCATTTAAATCAATTTCAATAACTGCTGCATATTCTGCATTTTCATCTCTTCTAAGAAGTTTTGGATTTTCAAGCCATTCTTTCATTTTATCAATTCTTCTTTGAATTGTTCTTTTATCTTCATATCCTGTTTCAATCATTGCTTCAAGCATTTTAATGTTTGATTTTAGATATTCTGCAACTTGTTCTTCGCTAACATCAACCGTACAAGCTGCCGCACTTCTCTCAGCCGATGCATCGGCAAGTTCAAATGCTTGTTCGATTGTTAAGTTTCTAATAATGTCACCTTCAATTTCTAAAATTCTTCCGTTAAATATGTTTTTTTTGTTTTTCTTTTCAACCGTTAAAAGACCTTGTTTGATTGCAAAATATGGAATTGCGTTTACTAAATCTCTTAGAGTGATTCCCGGTTGAAGTTCTCCTTTAAATCTAACAAGAACGCTTTCAGGAACATTTAAAGGCATGCTTCCAGTAACTGCTGCAAACGCTACAAGTCCGCTTCCTGCTGGAAAACTTATACCAATAGGAAATCTTGTATGGCTATCTCCTCCAGTTCCAAGAGTATCAGGTAAAATCATTCTATTAAGCCAACTATGAATTACTCCATCACCCGGTCTAAGCGATACACCGCCTCTACTTGTAATAAATGGTGGAAGCGTATGATGAAGCTCAATATCTGCTGGTTTTGGATAAGCAGCTGTATGACAAAAGCTTTGCATTACAAGATCCGCGTTAAATCCAAGAGCTGCAAGTTCTTTAATTTCATCTCTTGTCATAGCTCCAGTCGTATCTTGGCTACCAACTGTTGTAACTGTTGGCTCAACATACATTCCAGGTCTAACACCTTCCATTCCGCAAGCGCGACCTATAATTTTTTGTGCAAGAGTATATCCAACGCCTTCTTTTTCTTTTGGTTGTTCAGGTTTTATGAAAATATCGCTCTCAGGTTCCATTCCAAGAGATTCTCTTGCTTTTTTTGTGAGATTTTTACCAATAATTAAAGGAACCCTACCTCCAGCTCTTACTTCATCAGGAAGAGTGTTTGGAGAGAGTTTAAATTCGCTTACTACTTCGCCGTTTTTTACGATTTTTCCTTCATATGGGTAAATTTCAATAATGTCTCCCGTTTCAAGTTTATCAACTGGTGCTTGAATTGGAAGCGCTCCAGAATCTTCTAAAGTATTAAAGAAAATTGGAGCAATTACACCGCCAATTACGATACCGCCTCTTTTTTTGTTTGGAACGTATGGGATTTCTTCTCCGATATGCCAAATTAGAGAGTTTGCCGCAGATTTTCTACTACTACCAGTTCCTACAACATCTCCTACAAATGCTACTGGATATCCTGTTTTTTTAAGTTCGTTTATTTTTTCAATTGCATCTGGCATTTTTGCTTTTAGCATAGAAAGAGCGTGAAGTGGAATGTCGCTTCTTGTAAATGCTTCGCTAGCTGGGCTTAGGTCGTCTGTGTTTGTTTCTCCAGGTACTTTAAAAACAACTGCTGTAATTTTTTCAGGAAGAGGTTTTTTAGAAGTAAACCATTCAGCGTTTGCCCAAGATTCAAGTACTTCTTTAGCGTATTTGTTTCCTTTTTTTGCTAAATCTTCTACATCGTAAAACGCATCATAAACCAATAAAATATTTTTAAGTTGATTTGCTGCTTCTTGTGCTACTTCTTCATCTTCATGTTCAAGCGCATCTATAAGAGGTTTTACGTTATATCCTCCAAGCATTGTACCAAGAATTTGAACCGCTCTTTTTTTGCTAATAGCTGGGCTTGAAGTTTTTCCTTTGATAATGTCGTTTAAGAAAGCCGCTTTAACGTAAGCTGCATCATCAACCCCAGGATTTATATGATTTAAAAATAGATCCATTAAGTATTCTTCTTCTGGGATTGGAACCATTTTTAGAAGTTCAACCAATTCTGCTGCTTGTTTAGCTGTTAGTGGGAGTGGAGGAATACCAAGTTTTGCTCTTTCTTCAGTGTGTTTTTTGTATTCTTCTATAAAGCTCATGAGACTTCCTTTTTTGTTGGAATTATAACTTTTATTTTTACTTTTTGTTACAACAAGCACAATTTGTAAAAATTTATTTGTGTGAAAAAGTAACATTTTATTTTGATATAATTTCAATAAAAAGGGAGATGTTGGATTTTTTAAAAATTGCAAAAGAAGTTCTTGAAATTGAAGCAAACGAATTATTAAAAGCCGACGTTAATGGAGTGGATAAAGCGGTAGGTATTATTTACAACACTAAAGGTAAACTTATAGTAACTGGCGTTGGAAAATCTGGTCTTATTGGTAGTAAAATTGCCGCTACTTTTGCAAGTACTGGAACGCCTAGTTTTTTTTTACATCCAACTGAAGCTCTTCATGGCGATCTTGGAATGATAGGAAAAGAAGATGCCGTTTTGGCTATTAGTTATTCTGGGGAAAGCGAAGAGCTTATAAAAATTTTACCTCACATTAAAAGATTTGAAGTTCCTTTAATTGCAATGACAAGCAATAAAAATTCTACTTTGGCTAAGTATGCCGATTGCGTTTTAAATATAAAGGTAAGTAAAGAAGCGTGTCCTTTAAACGTTGCGCCAACAAGTTCTACTACTTTAACCCTTGCAATGGGGGATGCTTTAGCGGTTTGTTTAATGAAAAAAAGAAATTTTACAAAAGAAGAATTTGCTTCTTTTCATCCGGGAGGTTCTCTTGGAAAAAAACTTTTTGTAAAAGTAAAAGATTTAATGAAAACGGATTTTCCGATAGCTAACGAACAAGATAGTTTAAAAGAAGCTATTATTAAAATGACTCAAGGAAAACTTGGTCATATTTTATTTTTGGATGGAAAAAAGGTTAAAGCAATTTTAAGTGATGGGGATCTTAGAAGAGCTATGATGAGAGAAAATTTTGATTTAAATGAAAAAGCAATTAATTTTGCTACTTTTAATCCAAAAACGATTAACAAAGAAATTTTAGCAAGCGATGCTTTAAAATTTATGGAAGATAATAAAATTCAACTTCTTCCTGTAGTAAACGAAAACCAAGAAGTTGAAGGCGTTATTCATATTCACGATTTAGTAGAAGCTGGAATAAAATAAAGGAAGGCAATGAGATTAAATAAATTTATAAGTCATCATACAACTTTTAGTAGAAGAGAAGCCGATAAGTTAATTTTTGAGGGTAAGGTAAAAGTTAATGGTAGAGTTGTTACCAATCCCGCTTATGATGTGGTAGATGGAGATAAGGTTTTGGTAAATGGGAAACCGGTTAAAAGAAGTACTAAATATACTTGTATCGTTTACAATAAGCCAAAAGGAGAGCTTGTTAGCAAAAGAGATGATAGAGGTAGGAAGACAATTTATGATTCTCTTCCAAAAAAATATAAACATTTTATTCCCGTAGGAAGGCTCGATTTTAGTAGTGAGGGGCTTTTGATTTTAACGGATTCTCCAAAAGTAGCTCATGCTCTTATGAATTCAGATTTGCCAAGAGTTTATAAATTAAGAATCAAAGGAGATATTACTCCTGAGATGGAAGAAGCGATGATGGAAGGTATTGAAGTTGGCGTTGAAGGAGCGCATGAAAAAACAAATCAAAAAAAATTAAAACTTGAGCCGTTTTTAAATTATCAGATAATTAAAAACTCTCCAAAATATTCGACTATAAAAGTTGCAATTAAAGAAGGAAAAAATAGAGAACTTAGGCGGTTTTTTGCTCATTTTGGAAGAGATGTGCTTGATTTAAAAAGACTCTCTTATGGTTGGGTAAGTCTTAATGCTTTGCCTACTGGGAAAACGAGATTTTTTAATAAAAGGGAATATAAACTTTTAAAGGAATTTTTAAAGGAGCAAGATGATAAAAATAGTAAAAAAGACTAATTATAAATCGGAAGTAATTGATATTACCGAAGATATTAAAGAAGCCGTTATAAAAAGTGGAGTAAAAAACGGGATAGTTGTTATTTTTTGTCCGCATTCTACTTCAAGCGTAATTATTTTTGAAAAAAGCGATGCCGCTTTAAAAAGGGATTTGCTTGGAATGTTAAAAGATGTTGTACCTTTTAGAGATTATTCGCACCCAAACGCAAGAGCTCATTTAAAGGCGGCATTTTTACAAAGCAATTTAACTTTAATAGTCGATAACGCTAAACCTGTTTTAGGCAAATGGCAAGGAATATATTTGGTTGAATTTGATGGACCAAGGGAGAGAAATATTTTGGTAAAGGTGATAAATGGTTAGTCCAATTGTTATAGTAATAGCTTTATTGTTTATTGCGCTTAGTTTTAACATTCCTTTTGCAAGATTTAAAATTCCTCCAATTATTGGATATATTTTTACCGGAATAGTTATTTCAAACCTGTTTCATTTGGATAAACATACTATTGAAATAATTGCCGAGCTTGGAATTGTGTTTTTGATGTTTATGATAGGGCTTGAATTTTCTCCGGAAAAACTTAAATCGATGAAAAAAGAGGTATTTGGTTTTGGTTTTGCCGAAATGACCATAGTAGGTAGTTTGTTTGGACTTGTTTTTTGGCTTATTTATGGAGTTGATATAAGAATTGCTTTTATTTTGGGGAGTGCTATTGCTTTAAGCTCTACAGCTATTGTTCTTAAATTGTTAAATGAAAGTAGAGAAATTTCTAAACCTTATGGTAGGATAGCTCTTGGAATTTTGCTTTTCCAAGATATAGCGGTTATTCCTATTTTAATTGCAATTTCGATTATTGTAAATAAAGATGCTAATTTAGTTCAACTTATTTTAAAAACCCTTGGAGGATTTATTGCTCTTGGAATTTTTATTTATGTATATGGAAAATATATAGCTCCTTTTATTATTTCTCACGCAACAAAAACTAAATCCGATGAAATTTTTATGGCAACTGTTTTATTGGTGGTTTTAACGGCTGCCGAAATTGCTCATTTGTTTGGACTTAGTTATTCTCTTGGAGCATTTTTGGCGGGGATGATTTTGAGCGAGACTAAATATAAGTATCAAATCGAAGCCGATTTAATTCCATTTAGAGATTTATTGCTTGGAATTTTCTTTGTATCTGTTGGATTAATGGTTAATGTGCATTTTGTTATTCAGAATATTTTAACGATTTTACTTATGAGTATTACTTTTATGATGTTTAAGGCCGGAATTATTTACTTTATGCTTAAAAAATTTGTAAAACACAATAGGGTTGCTATTAAAACGGCTTTTATTCTTTCGCAAATTGGAGAGTTTTCTTTTGTAATTTTTGCATTGCTTGGAAAATATAATTTAGTAGATAGCGTATTGCTTCAACAACTTGTTGTGGTAGTGGTAATTTCAATGATTTTAACTCCGTTTATTATTCGATATATTTATAAAATTGCTGATCTTTTCGATAAAGATACTCAACCGTTTGAAGAGTATGAAATTCAAGCGGCTGATGTTAAAGGACATATTATTTTAATTGGTTATGATAAAATAGGAAAAAGGATAGCAAGAAAATTAACAAAAGCCGGAGTTCCTTATGTTGCAATCGATAAGCAAATTGAGCTTGTAAAAGAGGGGCTTAAAAACGGAGATAATGTTATTTTTGGAAATGCGGCCAATAAGAGAGTGCTTGAATCTTTAAATGTAGAAGATGCAGCCGCTGTTATTATTACTACACTAAACGAAGAACATACGCATTTAATTACGGAAAACATTAGAAATATTAATCCAAACATAAATATTATTATATTAAGTGATGATGAAACTCAAAAAGTTTATTACGATAACGATTCAAATATTTATGTAATTGATAAAAGCAAAGAATTAGCAGAAAAATTAATTAAATTAGCGTTAAGATGCGAATTGCAATATGAAAGAGAGCATCATAGTTAATTTTTGATAAAATTCGTAAAAAAAGGATGGTTAATGTTTGAAAAATTAGTTGAAAATATAAAAGGATATAAAAAACCTCTTGCGTTTGGTATAGCAAGGGTAGATCTTGGACAATTAAATCCTAATAAAGTTTTACAAGCTACTTATCCGGTAATAAATTGGAATGAAAATTTTGCAAGTGCTGCTGTTTTTATTAGAAGTTTAATTGATAATGGAGTTGAAATTGATTTTAGCGATTCTGAATTTGTAGCTCCTGTTACTAAAGAATTTGTAGATACGGCTCTTAGTTATTTTGGAGAAGATCTTGTAAGAGAAGCTGTAGGAGATAAACATAAAAACATTCAAGTTTTGAAAATTTTAAAAGAGATGTTTGAAGAAGATGATTATGATAATTATAGAATCTGCTTTATCTTTGAAGATACAAACCCAAAAAGTGTTGAGAGTGTTTATTTGAAATTATATGCGCTTTCAAAAAGAAAAGTAAAACTTAGAAGCGTTAACTTAAACGGAGCTTTTGGAATTTTGCATAATTGTGCGTGGATAGGAAATGTTCCAATTGAGCTTGATTATTTAAGAGCTAACGAAATTGAAATGAAGCTTAAAGATACGTTTCCTGAGATCGAATACGTGGATAAATTTCCAAGATTTTTATCTCATATAATTCCAGAAGATAATATTAGAATTTTGGATACCGCTAAAGTTAGATTTGGAGCTCAACTTGCTCCAGGAACTACGGTAATGCCTGGTGCAAGTTATATTAATTTTAATGCAGGAACCGAAGGTCCGGTAATGGTTGAAGGAAGAATTTCTTCAAGCGCTGTTGTTAAAGAAGGAGCGGATGTTGGTGGAGGAGCTTCTATTTTAGGAGTACTTAGCGGAACGAATGGAAATCCAATTACTATTGGTAAAAATACTTTACTTGGCGCAAATTCTGTAACGGGGATTCCTCTTGGGGATGGATGTATCGTAGATGCCGGAATTGCGGTGCTTGAAGGAACTAAAATTTATATTAGCGAAGATGAATTTGAAAAAATAAAAGAAGTAAATCCTGAGTGGAAAGCGGAATATAAAGAAATGTTTAAAGGTATTGAATTAGCGGGACTTAATGGAATTCATTATAGATTTGATACTACAAAAGGCAAAATGATAGCTTTTAGAAGTAGAAGAGAAGTTAAATTAAACGAAGAGCTTCATTAGTTTCCTTTTTTTAAGGAAATATTTTTAAATTAAGTGTAAAAAAAATTTGTTATAATTTCGAACTTAAAAATCAAAAAGGAAGACAATGGCCAGAAAATGTGAAATTTGCGGTAAAGGACCACAATTTGGGAATAGAGTAAGCCACTCAAATAGAAAAACAAGACATAAATTTAATCCAAACATTCAACATGTAAGAATGGAGATTGATGGACAAATTAGAAGAGTAAAAATTTGTACAAGCTGTTTAAAGAGCTTGAAAAAAACTGTTTAATTTCCCCATTTTTTTGGGGTTTGTATGAAAATTTTTAAAAAGCTTGCAAAATTACTTCATTGGGAAAGAAACAAAAAGCCTGAAGTTGATTTAACTCCAGAAATTTGGGCTGAACTTAAGCCTTTTAGAATTCCTATTATTCTTACTATTTTAGTAGAACTTTTTGGGACTCTTGGATATATTTGGATAGATAATTTTTCTTTAATGGATGCAATTTATCAAACTGGTATTACTTTTACTACCGTTGGGTTTGGTGAAATTTCTCCAATTTCTCCGATAGGAAGGATTTTTACTATCTTTTTGATTATTGCTGGTTTTGCCGTATTTTCTTATGCCGTTGGGGTTTTAGTCGATGTAATTAATAAGGGGAGGCTTTTTAAGCTTCTTAAGGAGAATAGAATGCTTTATAAGATAGCAAGGCTTAAAAATCATGTGGTTGTGTGTTATCACAATGAATATACAAAAGATTTGACAAAAGAATTAAGAAAAGCTCATATTCCTTTTGTAGTTGTGGATAATAGCGAAAATCTTGAAGAGATTGCAAAAAAATTTAAGTATCCTTTTTACATAAAAGCAGAGCCTCATACATTAATGGCTCTTAAAAAGTCTCATTTAAGTAGTGCTAAGGGAGTGATTACTCTTTCAAAAAACATTCCTGATAATATTGCGGTCGTTAGTAGTGTTAGACTTTATGAAAGAGATTTAAAAAGGCACCCATATTATATTCTTTCAATAGCAAATACCGAAGAAGATGTTGAAAAGCTTCAACGCCTTGGTGCAAACGAAGTTCTCTCTCCTACTAAACTTATTGCAAAGAGAATGACGGCCATAACTGTTGATCCGGATATTAAAAATATTTTAGAAGAATTCGTATATTCTGTAGATACGCCTCTTGATTTGGAAGAGATTACCGTTAGCAAAAAGAGTTGGGTTGCGTATAAAAAATTAAAAGATGCTCATTTAAGAGAATTAACTAACGTAACGGTTGTTGGAATTAAGGAAGAGAATGGAAAATTTATTCCGATTCCAAGAGGAAATGTGACTATTAAGCCGGGTGATGTGTTATTGGTAATTGGTACAAGACGCGATATGCAAAAAGCAAGAAAAATAATTAGAAGTTCTATTAAGCCAAAAGAGATAGATTTTATTTAGGAGAGAATTATGAAGTTTAGAATTACGCCAGTTAATGGAGGAGTTTGTGTAGTTGATGGGATTTTTGCAAGCGGAGTAAAAGCTGGGTTTAAAAAGGATGATTTTGACGTAGGTTTTATTAGAAGTGAAAAAGAGATGGATATAGTTTATCTTTTTACTACAAATCGTTTTCAAGCGGCTCCCATTAAATACGTAAAAAGAAAAAATATTAAAAAAACTAATTTTATTTTGGCTAATTCCAAAAACGCAAACGCTTTAACGGGAGAAGAGGGAATAAAAGATATTGAAGAATTAATGGAATATTTAAAAGAAAAAGTAGAAGTTAAAAATCCTTTAATGAGTTCAACTGGAGTAATTGGCGTTAGGCTTGATAAAGAAAAAATAAAAAAGGCAATCGATAAATTTAATTTTAGTGAAAAAAATTCATATGCTTTTTCAAGGGCAATAATGACGACTGATTCTTTTCCTAAAGAAGTAGCTTTTGAAGTAGAAGGAGAATTTGGAAAATTTAAAATAGGAGGGGTGGCAAAAGGTGCTGGAATGATAAATCCGGCAATGGCTACTATGCTTTGTTTTATAACAACCGATGCTGATATTAAAGATGATATGAGAGAAATTTTAAAAGAAATAAATGAAATTACTTTTAATGCAATAAGCGTTGATGGAGATACTTCTACTAACGATAGTGTGTTTTTAATGACTACTAGAGAAGGCGATTATGATAAAGAAGCTTTTAGGGAAGCTTTATATCAAGTTATGTTAAAACTTGCTCTTGATATCGTAAGAGATGGAGAAGGAGCTACGAAAAGCGTTGCGTTTGTAGTAAGCGGAGCAAAAAACAAAGAAGAAGCGAAAAAAGCGGCAAAAGCTTTAACTAATTCTTTATTGGTAAAAACAGCTCTTTTTGGAGAAGATCCAAACTGGGGTAGATTTGCTTCAACTGTTGGGGCAAGTGGAGTTGAGTGTTATGAAGATAAATTAAAGATTGCCATTGAAAATGTGGTTTTGTATGATAGAGGTAAAATATTAATGACTAAAGAAGTTGAAAAAAAAGCTCATGAAATTATGAAAAGAGATTCATTTAAAATTTATATAGATCTTGGAATTGGGGAAGGTAGTTTTACAGCTTATGGATGCGATTTAAGTTATGAATATGTAAAAATTAACGCCGAATATAGGACTTAAGGTGAAAGGACTTTTTTTAATATGGTTTCTATTTAGATATTAGGAAGTACTAATTGTTGTAATGACAATTACCATGTTAACTAAAGGATTTGTTCTTAAACTTTTTGGGATAAATATCCCTTCTATAATTAGTGGAGTGGTTTTGTTAATTATCGCTCTTAACATGGTTCAAAGACTCCTACTAATTCGATTAAAGACGAACATGAAGTAGTAAAAAAGATGTTCCTTTTTCAATTTCCATTTTGTTTGCGATTACTGCTATAATAGTTTTAAGCGAAAAAAAATGAAGCTTTTAATTGCAATTTTGATATCTTTTTAGGGGTAAATGGATTAAAAATCGTTACGAGAATTATGGGACTTATAATTGATGTAATAGCGTTTTTGGTTAGTAGAAAGAGTAAAAGCACTTTGAAATTCTTAAAGTTTACTTAAAAAGTTGCAAATAAAAAATTTTTTGATATAATTTCACACACATTCCGGCGTAGCTCAGTCGGTAGAGCAGACGGCTGTTAACCGTCGGGTCGCAGGTTCGAGTCCTGCCGCCGGAGCCACATAATCTTCTTAAGAAACTTCCTGAAATAGCGTTTTTCTTTTTTTAAGCCGGCGTAGCTCAGTTGGCTAGAGCAGCTGATTTGTAATCAGCAGGTCGTGGGTTCGAGTCCCACCGCCGGCTCCACTTTTGATATAATTTTTCTATGAAATGGATATTATTTTTACTTTTTGTTACCGGCTGTAGTATTAGCGATTATCAAACTATTACAAAAGCTGTTGTTACAAAGAATCCTAAAATATTAAAAAATTATATTGCAAGAAAAAGCGAATATTATTTGCTTCATCCTAAAGCTTTAAAAAGAGATATAGAGTTTTTCTTAAAGCATTTTAAATTAGAAGTAAAAAAATTTACTCAAGCAATTTCTATTTGGCCAAATCCTCAAAAACCTTCAACTACTACTTTGGTTAAATATTCCGAGCGTTATAGAGCAAGAGCTATAATTAATTTTGAAAAAGGATATGTAAGAGTTGAAAGCTTAATAAATGATAAGAAAAAATTTAAAAGAGCTCTTGTTTATACGATGCTTATGCCTGAAGATCCAAGAAGCGTGGATCTTTTTAGCGATAAAATCAAACTAAATGGCAAGCCGTTTTTGGCTGGAGAAATTATTGATAATGAAGGAAAAATCGTTTTATATCCTTGGAGAGCAAATAGGTATGCGAAGTATTTAATAAAACATAAATACAAAAGCTATTATAAAAACGGCAAAAAAATTTATTACGTAACTTTTCCTCTTGTAAAAAATGCTCTTTATGTTAGAGCAAGAAAATATAAACCGTATATTGAAATGTATTCTAGAAGATATGGTATTTCAAAAACGCTAATATATGCAATAATTAAAACCGAAAGCGATTTTAATCCTTTTGCCGTAAGTTACGTTCCAGCTTTTGGACTTATGCAAATTGTTCCAACTACGGCTGGAATTGAAGGTTATGAAAGAGCTTATGGTTATAAAAAAATTCCCGATAAATATTTTTTATTTGTTCCTAAAAACAACATTAATATAGGCACGGCTTATTTAAATGTGCTTTATTACAAGTATCTTAAAAGCGTAAAAAATCCAATTTCAAGAGAATATTTAACAATTAGTGCTTATAATGCTGGAATTGGCAATGTTCTTAAAGTTTTTAATATAAGAAGAGATAGAGCTATTGCTATTATAAATTCTTTATCTCCAAGAGAAGTTTATAGGCGTCTTATTTATAGACTTCCAACGAGTGAAGCAAGAAATTATCTTCCAAAAGTTTTAAAACATAAAAAGCTTTTTATTGGAATGTAGAGATATATTTTTCTATGCTATCTGGTGCGATTGTTAAGATTTCTCCTTTTAATTTTTTGGAAGCTAAAATGTTAGCGGCTGTTGATATTCCTCCTCTAATTCCCATATTTGGTAACTTTTTTGTAAATTTTATTGCTTCTTGGTCGTCTATTAATATTACATCATCTATTAAGCTTAAATCTAAAATCTTTGGAATAAAACCGGCGCCTATTCCTTGAATTTTGTGTGTATTTATTGGTAAATTTTTGTTTTTGAGTTTGTTGTAAATTACGGGAGAATTTTTTGGTTCAACGGCTATTATTTTTACTCCCAATGGTTTTAAAATTTTGGCGATTCCACTAATTGTTCCTCCGCTCCCGACTCCTGATACGAAATAATCTATTTTTTGAGTTTGGTTTATTATTTCAAGCGCGGTTATTTCATGAGATAATGGATTTAGTGGATTTTCGAATTGGTTTGTAAAATAAGCGTTGTTTTGATTTGCGTATTCTTTAGCTTTTTTTATGCATTCTTTCATATCTCCATCGGTTAAAATCAGATTTGCTCCAAAAAGTTTTAATATTTTTTGTCTTTCTATCGAATAGCTTTTTGGCATGAAAATTGTTGCTTTTATGTTAAATTTTTTGGAATAAAAGGCAAGAGCAATTCCAGTATTTCCGCTTGTAGCTTCTACAATTTCGTTATATCCTTTAAAAAAAGCGTCTTTAATCATAAAAAGAGCCGGTCTATCTTTTATGCTTCCTGCAGGATTTAGATATTCAAGTTTTATAGAAATGTTTTTTAATTTAAAAAGAGGAGTGTTAAACATTTAATTCCTTTCGTTTAGCCAAAGTGATACGCTAAAATTTTTTACGAAATTTAATCTATGTGCTTTAACTATAAAACTTCTAAGTTTTGTTTTGTTTATTTTTTCAAGCATTTTCATAAATTTAAATTTTTTAAGATATCGTTTTTCCCATTCTTTTTTATAGTCTAAATTATTTATAATTGAATTTGCTAAAATCTCTGCCGATTTTATTGCGTAATAAATTCCCTCAAAACTTAAAGGCATAACTTGTCCTGCTGCATCTCCTACGAAATATACGTTTTTGTGTTGGATTTGGATGTTTTCTTGCCATGTTGGGATGAAATATCCTTTTGGTTTTACACTAATTTTTAAGTATTTGCATAAATTTTCAAAACTTTTTTTATCTACGCTTCCAATGTGCGTTTGATTTAGATGAGGAAAAGCCCATGCGTAATATTTTCCCGATAAATTAAAATCGAAAAAAAATTCGCAAGTATCTACTTTGTATTGAGTTGTTTTTGCAAAGTGAGTAATAATTTTTGGAATGGGTGGCAAATTTAAAGCTTTTCTAACTGTAGAATTTACTCCATCGGCTCCAATTAAAAGATCGTATTTAATTAATTCTTTTTTTCCGTTTCTTTGAATAATTGCTTTTTCGTATCCAAAGCCTTTAAATTTTCCATAAATTAATTTAGCGCCGTTTTTAACGGCTAAATCTCTTAAATATTTGTCAAATTCTTTTCTTTTTACTATTGCTAAATTTTTGCCTTTTAAATCGATTGGGATTTTTTCGTTTTTGTAGATCATATATACTTTGTCGATATAATGGTGGATTAAATTCTCATCTAAGTTCATTTGTTTAAATATTTTTCTTTTAATTCCTCCTCCACACGGTTTATCCCATTCTTTATCTTGAATTAAAGTAACTTCATGATTTTTAGAAAGTAATCTTGCCGCTGTGGCTCCAGCCGGTCCTGCGCCAATAATTAAAATTTTCAATATCTATCCTTTTTGTAATTAAACGGCAGGGTTTTTTTGTTTTCTTTTAAAGGTTTTATTACCGCATAAGCTCCACTTTTATAATATATCTTAAAATTTGGATAATTTTTTAGATTTGCAATTTTTTCTATTTTTGCATCTAATTTATGGGTTTTTATGAAATTTTGAGCTTTTATTTTTGAGAAAATGAAAAAATCTAAAAAAATATAGCCAATATAGGTGAATACAAAAGATATTTGAAGAATTTGGATTAATTTAGATTTTTTCCAAATTCCTAAAAAGAATAATAAGATAAGGATAAAAAAATAAATTAAATTAAATTTATTAAGAGCATAGATGCAAAAAACTTTTATTTGCGCATCTTGCGTATTTAAAAGAAATTTTAATATATAAGGAAAAAGAAAGCCAAAAACGCTAACTAAAATAAAAAATTTTTTCATACTTGAAATACCCTAATTTTGTCGGTATTTAATTTTTTTCTAAGAGTTTCTTCAATTGCAAATAAAGTAGCTCCTTTAGCCGAAGAACAAGCTGCGCAAGCTCCTCCATATTTTATAAAAACATGCGTTTCGTTATTATTTTCTCTTACGTCTACAATTTCTGCAAATCCGCCATCAAAAGCTAACATAGGTAAAATGTCTTTTTTTAATACCTCTTCAATAGCTTCTATTTTTTCTTTTATATTCATTTCTTCGAAATTTTTCATTAAATTCCTTTTGTAGTATAATTTTAAAAAATATAGCTAAAAAATCTTAAAATATCAAGAGATAAGAATGGAGATTGTAAATAGATTTTTTATAAAAAGTCAGGGTGATTTACTTTTTTCTAAGCTAGAGGTTAAAAACGTTTTAGCTAAAAAAAATAAGTTTGTAGAGGATTATGTTTTTGCTTTGATGGAACTTGGAACGAATATTTTAAAATATCCAAAAGAAGGAGAAATTTGGCTTTTAAAAGAAGAAGATGAGTTTTTATTGGCCGCTTTGGATAGAGGAAAAGGAATTGAGGATATTAAATGGGCTTTAAAAGAAGGAAATAGCTCTTCTAAAACTCTTGGGGTGGGGTTAGCTTCTTTAAATAAGCTTGGAAATTTTAAACTGAGCATTTTTTCTAAAAAAAACAAAGGAACTGTTGTTTTATTTAAACCAAAATCTTTGGAAAAAGAAGTTTCTTTTTTAATTAGAAGTTATATGGATATGAAATATTGCGGAGATTTTATTTTAAAAAAAGGAAAGTTTTATATTTTAGCAGACGTAAGCGGACATGGATTAAAGGCAAAAAAAACGGCTGATAAAGTTATAGAATTTTTTAAATCTCAGCCTTTAAGTTGCGTGATTTTAGATGATATTTTTAAAAAATTACACGAATTTATAAATCAAAATGATTTAAGAAGCGTTGTTTTGAGTATTGTAGAAAAAAGTAGAAAATTTTTGAGTATTTGTGGAGTTGGGAACATAAAAATTATGTTAAAATTAACTAAAGAGTTAAAGATTTTAACTCAAAAAAGTGGGGTAATTGGGGAGTGTTATACCAATTTTAGCAAATATACTTTTAGCGATTATGATGTGGTGGCTGTTTTTTCCGATGGAATCGAGGAAGAAGTTGTAAGAGATGTATTTTTAAATTGTGACGATATTCATATGTGTGCTATAGCGTGTGTTTATTTTAGTGATGTTTTAGATGATAAATCGATTTTGATAATAAGGAGAAACAATGAAAGAGCTTGATAAAAAGCTTTTAAAAGAAATTATCGAAAACGAAGCCGAAGATTTAATTAACGAATGGATTAATCTTTTTGATGATGAGGAAAAAGAGGATGAATATAGATATTATGAAGATTTTTTAGGATTTTTTGAAGAGTGTATAGAGGCTAATTTAGATCCTAATTCTCCTGAAGCCGAAGCGCTTGTTCATTTTTTGATGAAAGTTGTTGAATTAAAAGGAGAGGATAGATTTTTTAATTTCAAAGATTCCGTTTATACTTGTTATTTAAAATTTCCTATTTTTAAAAAATTAAAAGAAAAGAATCATTTTGAATACGAAATCGTTTCTGATTTAACAAAGTTTTTTGAAGCGATTACTTCTAAAATAATTATCAATATAATCGAAGCTAACAAAGAATTACAAGAGAGCACGATTCAAGAACTTGAAGAGAGGGATGCTCCAATCTCTCATGTGTGGAGAAATACTATAATGGTATCGATAGTTGGAACTCTTGATTCTCATAGAATGTTAAAAATTTTGGATAAGGTTTTAAATCATTTGGAAAAAAGAGATGTAGAAAACGTTATTGTAGATATTGGAAGTATTTATGATATAAATAGTGAAGTTGCAAGGCAGCTTATAAAATTAAATAACGCAATTCATTATATGGGAGCTAATGCTTATCTTAGTGGAATTACTCCAGCTATTGCAAAAAGTCTTACGCATCTTGATATAAAGCTTGGAGATATTAAAACTTTTTCTACTACTTATAAAGCTATGGAGAGTATAGTTGGTAAGATTTAAAGCTATAATTAAGGAGGGTGACTCTTTTGAAGTAGAGGGAGATTTAAATATTTCAAAAGAATTTTTTGAAAATGTAATAAAGAAAAAGGTGTGCGATGAAATAGAAATTGATGGAGAAAAATATTGGGTTTTAAAAAAAGATGATTATTATATAATAGATAAGTTTGAATGTTTAAAAGAACTAAGAGAAAATGCAATTTATGATGCTTTAACTAAGTGTTACAATAAAAAGCAAATTTTGGAATTTTTAAATAAGTTTTTAAATTCTTATTTGAGATATAAAAATCCTTATTTTTCTGTTGCGATGTTTGATATTGATCATTTTAAAAAAATTAACGACACTTATGGACATTTAGCGGGAGATTTTATATTAAGGGAATTAGCGGAAGTAGTAAGAGAGCAAATGAGAAAAAGTGATATTTGTGGAAGGTTTGGAGGAGAAGAATTTTTAATAATTTTGCCTGAGACGAAGGTAGTTGGAGCAATGAAATTTGCTAATAGATTAAAAGAAGCCGTTGAAAATCATGAATTTATTTTCAATAAAGTAAAAATTCCAGTTACTATAAGTATAGGTATTACAGGAGTTAGTTTTAATGATTCTATAGAATCTCTTTTAAGTAGAGTAGATGAAGCTTTATATGAGGCTAAAAGAAAGGGAAGAAATAGAGTAGAGTATCGCTAAATAAAGTATATTCCGCATTTAAAAGGTCCATGAGCTCCATATACTAAGAAACTTTCTACATCTGCTGTTTTACTTGGTCCAGATATAAATATTCCGCTATTTTCAATTAATTCCATTGCTTCTTCCATGTTATTTACGAATTTTTTAGGCATTTTTATGGCAAGTTTTTCGCTTAAAAACATTTCTTTATTATATTCTTCTACCCAAACAGCTCCACTTTCTATTATTCCAAATTTTCCTTCTATAACATACCATCCTTTTGGGATTGTTGTTAATATTTCTCCTCCAGCAGTTTCCCAATTTTTAATAAATTCTTCCATTATGTATCCTTTTATAAGGAAATGAATCTTTTTTGTGGAATGTTAGGTAATTTTTTATATTTGCTCCATTCTTTAAAGGCTTTTTGGAGTAAAGGTTTTGGAGTTAATCGTAAAATTAAACTAAACAATTTAAACGTTTTATCTGAATGAATACTTTTTTCGGCTATTTTCATAATTTTATTTTTTGTTACATATTTTCTCATGTTGATAAGTTGTTTTGAAAAAGGAATTTTTACAGGACATACCATTTCGCAACTTCCACATAAAGTACACGCAAAAGGCAAATCTTTGTATTCTTCTTTATCTACTAATGGAGCCAATAAACTTCCAATTGGTCCTGGAATTATATACCGATAAGCATGTCCTCCGCTTCTTCTAAAAACCGGACAAGTCGTAAGACAAGCAGAGCATCTAATACATTTTAGAGTTTCTTTAAATTCGCTTTTTTTTCTTTTGATTCTTCCATTATCCACTAAAATTATTACTCTTTTTTGATTAGTCGGCTTTCCAAAAATTGTAGTATAGGTTGTTATTTTTTGTCCTGTTGCGTTTCTTGCCAACATTCTTAAAAAAATTCCCAAATCTTTTATGCTTGGAAGCAATTTATCAATTCCTACGCTTATTATGTGGAGCTTATTAAGCGTTACTCCTAAATCTGCGTTTCCTTCGTTTGTACAAACTACAGCAAATCCTTTATCAGCGATTAAAAAATTAGCTCCTGTAATTGCGGCTTTTGAAGTTAAAAATTCTTCTCTTAAAAGTTTTCTCATTTTATGGGTTAAGTATGTTGGGTCGCTATTCGTTTCGTTTAATATTTTTGCTACCTCTTCTTTTGTTGTATGAATTGCTGGAAGTACTATATGAGAGGGCTTTTCTCCTCTAAGTTGGACGATTCTTTCTCCTAAATCCGTATCTATTACTTCGATTTTGTTTTCTTTTAGAAATTCATTTAAATCACATTCTTCTGTTAACATGCTTTTTGATTTAACAACTTTTTTTGCTTTTTTTTCTTTTAAGAGTTTAAGGATTATTTCGTTATGTTCTTGTTTAGTTTTTGCATAATAAACTTCGATGCCTTGTTTTTTTGCGTTTTTTGTAAATTCTTCGATTAATTCTTCTAAATGTTCGATTACATACTCTTTAATTTCGCTTGCTTTTGTTCTTAATTGTTCCCATTTATCAATTTCTTTAATTGCTTTATCTCTTTTTTGTCTTATGTTCCATAAGTTTTTATCGTGACGAGGTCCTTTTTCTTTGTAAAATTTTATGGCGAGTTTATAATGTTTCATTTAAACACTCCCAAATAATTTCACTAATGTGTTTTATTTCTATTTTATCCCCGTCTTTTTTGGCAATAGAGTCTAAATGCATAAGACAAGAATAATCAACGCCGGTAATTACGTCTGGTTTTTTTTCGAGTAAATCGTCTAATTTATTTCTTCCCATTACGTAACTAATAAATCCTTCTTTTAAGCTAAATATTCCCCCAAATCCGCAGCATTCATCTCTTGTTGCTTCTATTATATTGCCACCGAGGACTTTTTTGATTTTATTAAAATATGGAATGTTAAGTTCACTAGGAGCTCCTTCTAAAAGATGTCTTAGACTATGACAAGAGTTATGAAGGGCTATTTTTTTTTGGTAATTTTTTGCTATATCTTTTACTTTTAAAATATCGTGTAAAAATTCGCAAAGTTCATATGTTTTGTTACTAACTTCTAAATTTTGGTTTCTTATAATGCTAACACAACTACTACTTGGACTTACTATATAATCGTAATTTTTAAAAATTTCGTTAAATTTTAAAGGCAGAGTTGTTGGTATGCCAGAATTTATAAACGGTTGACCACAACAAGTTTGATTTATTGGAACTTTTACGTTAAGTTTAAAGTGTCTTAAGATAAGCAAAGTTTTTTTTGCTATTTGGGGATTTAATTCGTTAATGTAGCATGGAACATGAAGGGCTATTTTCATAAAAAGCCTTTTTCTTAATTATAACAAAAAATACTTTTAAGTTTTTTGAGAGGAGGGAGGATTAATCCATATCGTTTGGATCAAGAGGAGGGCGATTGTCTTTTGGAGTAACAAGCCAGAAATGTCTAACTTCGCTTCTAAAATTATCGAGTATAAATTTAGCTTTTTTGCTACCTGTGGCGTTATAGTATTCGATTAGTCTTTTTTTGAGATATAGTTTTGGTTTTTCGTTTTCATCTATGTCTATTCTTCTAATTTCTATAAGCTCTGGATTTATTTTATCTACGAATTCGTGTTCTTTATCGTATACAAAAGCCACTCCTCCAGTCATACCTGCTCCAAAGTTAATTCCGGTTTTTCCAAGAATTATTACCTCTCCTCCCGTCATATATTCGCAAGGATGGTCTCCACATCCTTCAACTACCGCAACGGCTCCTGAATTTCTAACGGCAAATCTTTCCCCAACTTCTCCAGCTACAAATAATTTTCCTCCCGTAGCTCCGTAAAGACATGTATTTCCTGCTGCCGCTCCTTCTTTTTTAGGCGTTATTATTATTTTTCCACCGGCCATTCCTTTTCCTACATAATCATTGGCAACGCCTGTAAGTTTTAAAGTAATACCTTTTACTAAAAATACTCCAAAGCTTTGTCCGGCAACTCCGTGTAAATTATAAACTATACTCTCTTCAGGAAGTCCCTCATCTCCGTAATATCTTGCAATAATTCCGCTTGTTAAGGCGCCAAAGCTTCTATTTAGGTTTGTGATTTTTGCATTGACTACCGATTTGTGGTTTGGATTTTTGATTGTTTCCATTACTTGGGTTAGCAATTCTTTTTCAAATTCGTTTTTATCAAATGGAATGTTTTCTTTTTGTTTTGTATCAATTCCATCAACTCTTTTAAATAGCATTGAAAAGTCGAATTTTTTTGCAAGTTCGATATCTTTTACTTTTAGGAGATTATTCTTACCGATAATTTCTTCAAGTGATTTGTATCCCATTTTGGCTAAATAATTTCTAACATCTTCTGCCAAGAAATTAAGATAATTCATAACTCCTTCAACCGCGCCTTTGAATTTTTTGCGATATTCTTCATCTTGTGTAGTAATTCCAACTGGGCATTTATTTGTTTGGCAACTTCTACAAAAAATACAAGTTATTGCCATAAGTAAAGCCGTACCAAACGCATAATATTCAGCTCCAAGAAGCGCGGCTATAATTATGTCTCTTCCAATTTTTAAACCACCATCTGTTTCAAGACTTACTAATTCTCTTAAATGATTTTCTTTTAATGAATTGTGAGCCTCTATAAGACCAAGTTCCCAAGGATTTCCGGCGTGACGAATTGAAGTAATTGAAGCAGCTCCCGTTCCTCCTTCACTTCCGCTAATTACTATGTGGTCTGCGTATGCTTTGGCAACTCCTGCTGCTATTGTTCCAACGCCTGCTGTAGATACTAATTTTACGCTAACTTTTGCTTTAGGATTAATTTGTTTTAAATCAAAAATTAGCTGAGCCAAGTCTTCTATTGAATAAATATCATGATGAGGAGGAGGCGAAATTAACGTTTTTCCAGGAGTAGTATGGCGAAGTTTTGCAATATAAGTTGTTACTTTAAATCCCGGAAGTTGTCCTCCTTCTCCCGGTTTTGCTCCTTGAGCTACTTTAATTTGAATTTCTTCTGCATTTACCAGATATTCTGGAGTTACTCCAAAGCGACCTGATGCTACTTGTTTTATTTTTGACATTTTTATTGTTTTATATCTTGCTTTGTCTTCTCCACCTTCTCCTGAGTTGCTTCTTGCTCCAAGACGATTTAAAGCTTCTGCTAAAACTTCATGAGCTTCTTTGCTTAAAGCCCCAATACTCATAGCAGCACCAATAAATCTTTTTATAATGTTTTCTTTTGGCTCTACTTCGTTTATGTCAATTGGGGCTTTGTCAGATTTTATTTCAAGAAAATCTCTAATATAAGTTGGGCGTCTATTTTCGACTAAATTTTTAAATTCTTCGTAATCTTTGAAATCTCCATTAAGCATTTTCTTAAACGCTTTAACTACAGTTGGGTTAATTTCGTGATATTCTTCGTTTTTTCTAAATTTATAAACTCCTCCCGCTGGTAGTGAATCTTCTGAGAATGCAATTTCGTGCTTTTTATTAATTTTTTCTTCTATATCTTCATACGTTAGACCAGGCAGTAAAACTTTGCTTCCTATAAAACATTCGCTTGCCATTTGATTATCAAGCCCAATAATGTCAAAAAGAGCCGAATTTCTATAACTTGCGATTGTAGAAATTCCCATTTTTGACATAATTTTTAAAATCCCTTTATTTAATGCGCTATGAACGTTAAATAAAGCGTCATCTCTATTAATTCCTAAGGACTTACTTAAATCGCAAGTTGTTTTAAAAAGTAAATACGGATATATTGCGGTTGCTCCGTATGCAATCATAACTGCTGCATCGTGAGGAGTAATTACTTCGCTGGTTTCTGCTACTATGCTTGTTAGATGTCTTATTTTATTATCTAGAAGTTTTTTATGAAGTCTTCCAATTAGCATTGCCATTGGGATTGTTTTGTTTTCTTTGTCAACTCCCATGTCGTTTAGGAAAATTATTCTAATTCCTTCGTTTTTAACATCTTCGACGATTTTATCCGTTAG
>JAMORJ010000085.1 GCA_027063595.1 Nautiliaceae bacterium
GAAGGTGGAGGGATTGATGATGAAGATATTGAGGTTGTATATATTTCTATAAATGATATTGAGAAATTTTTATTTGATGAAAATATTGTAATTACTCCTGGTGCTAAGATGGCAATTCTTTGGTGGTTAAATTACAAAAAGGAGAATGAGTGAAGCATATTTTTAGAGAATATGATATTAGAGGAATTTTTGATAAAGATTTAAAAGAAGATGTAGTTAAAAAAATAGGATATTTTATTGGAAAAAGAATAAATAATGATTATGTATTTGTAAGCTATGATGCTAGAATTCATTCTTTAACTTTATATAAGTGGCTTGTAAGTGGTTTAAATAAAGCTGGTAAAAAAGTTATTAGCGGAGGAATGCTTCCAACGGGAGCTAATTATTTTTCGAATTTTAGACCTTTGTGCATTGGAAGAAAAATTGAAATAGGAGGGAGTATTCAAATTACTGGTTCTCATAATCCACCAGAATATAACGGATTTAAAATAACGATTAATAAAAGACCTTTTTTTGGTAGGGACATTTATTCTTTGGGAGAAGAGGTAGTTAATAGTGATATTAATATTGAAGATAACGAAGAAGTAATAGAATATGATTTAAAAAGTGATTATGTAGATTTTATTTCAAATCAGTTTTCTCATTTAAGAGGGCTTGATTTAAATGGTGTGTTTGATTGCGGAAATGGAGTAGCAGGAATTGTTTTAAGAGATATTTTAGAAAAAATTGGTATTGAAAATTATGAAATTTTATTTGAAAACCCTGATGGTACTTTTCCAAATCACCATCCTGATCCTACTGAAGAAGAGAATTTAAAATGGGTAAAAGAAAAACTTAAAAATAGAAATTATGCTTTTGCTTACGATGGAGATGCTGATAGAATAGCTTTTTTGGATAAAAAATATAATTATAAAGGAGATATATTAGCTTATTTTTTTGCAAAAACAATGAAAAATCCTTGTGTAATAAGTGAAGTAAAAGCTACTCAGGTTATATATGATGAGATTAATAAATTTGGTAAAGCGATAATGTATAAAACAGGACATAGTAATTTGAAAACATTGCTTTATGAGAAAAATTGCGATTTAGCAGCAGAAGTTAGTGGACATATATTTTTTAACGATAGATATTTTGGAATAGATGATGCTATTTACGTTACTTTTAGAATAATTGAATTAATAAAAAATGGGTTTGATTTTGCTAAAGAGTTTGAAAGATTGCCTAAAGTTTATAATACTGATGAGATTAAAATAAAAACTACTGAAGAAAAAAAATTTGAAATTATAGAAAATCTAAAAAAATATTTAACTGAAAATAAGGAAAAACTTAAGATTGAAGAAATTGTTGATGTTGATGGAGTAAGAATTATTTTTAAAAATGGATGGGGGCTTATTAGAGCAAGTAATACGACTCCTATGCTTGTAACGAGGTTTGAAGCTAAAAGCAAAGGAGATTTGGAAAAAATAAAGAATAAATTACAACAAATTCTTAAAACTTTCCTTTAATTTTCTTTTTATTTAGTCTTTGCTTTTACAAAAAGTTGATTGATTTTTACTCAATTTTATTGTATAATTTCATATCCAAATTTCTGTATAATCTTTAAGGAGGGGAAATGAGTAAAAGTTTATATGAAATTTTAGGTGTAAGTGAAAATGCTACACAAGAAGAAATAAAAAAGGCTTATAGAAAGTTAGCAAGAAAATATCACCCAGATATTTGTAAAAAGCCTGAATGTGAGGAAAAGTTTAAAGAGATAAATACTGCATATGAAATTTTAAGTGATCCAGAAAAGAGAAAACAATATGATGCAATGGGTGATTCTATGTTTAATGGACAAAATTTCCAAGATTTCTATAGACAACATAAAGATATAGATTTAGAGGAAATTTTGGCTTCTATTTTTGGAGGAGGATTTGGAAGAAGAAGTGGATTTGGGGGATTTGGATTTGATGATTTTGGATTTATGCCTGATTTAGATGTTCATGCAAAAATTCAAATTCCGTTTGATACAGCTATTCAAGGTGGAATTTTTCCTATAAATTATAATGGAGAAAGTATTAAAGTTAAAATTCCAGCAGGAATTAGAACTGGACAAAAATTAAGAATTAAAGGAAAAGGTAAAAGTTTTAGAGGGCAAAGAGGAGATTTAATTTTAGAAGTTGAAGTGTTGCCAAGTAACGAGTGGGAAAGAGTTGGTAATGATCTTTATAAAAAAATTGATGTTCCTTTGAAAACTATGATTTTTGGTGGTAAAGTTGGAGTTGATACGTTTAAGGGACATATTAATGTGAAGGTTCCTAAAAATTCTAAATGTTGTCAAAAGTTAAGAGTAAGAGGTTATGGTGTTAATGGAGGAGATTTATATCTTGAAATGAGACCTATTTTACCAAAAGTTGAAGAATTAGATCCTGAGCTTGCTAAAATGATGGAAGAAAAACTTCCATCTTAATTTTATTATCCGCAAATAGCGGGAAAGGAGGTGAAAAATGTATGGATATGATGAACCAGTATATTTAATTAGTGTGGTTAGTAAAATTTTAAATATTCATCCTCAAACATTAAGACAATACGAAAGAGAAGGTTTGATTAAACCTAGTAGGACTCAAGGTAAAATGAGACTTTACTCTCAAAGAGATATTGATAGATTGAAATTAATTTTGTCTCTTGTGAGGGATCTTGGAGTAAATCTTGCAGGAGTAGAAATTATTCTTCAATTAAAAGAGGAAATTGAAAGACTTCAAAAAGAAATAGAAACTTTAAAAAAACAGCAAGGTCAGATACCAAGAAATAGAAGTGTAGTGATTAGAAGAGAAAATTATCAACTTATTCTCGTTCCAGAAGATAGTAAGGAGTAGTTTTTAAAAAATATTAAAAGGAAGAGTAATTACCCTTTTGAAAATTTCAAAAGGGCTTAATAATATACTCTTTCCTATATCTTGCGATACTTTAGGATTATTTAAATCTCCTTTTACTAATATTTTAACATCTATGTTTCCATCTTTTCCAAATAGAATATAACTGATAGTTTTTCCGATAATAGGGATTTTTTTTAGTTTTATTTTTAGTTTTGCAGTAATTTTTAAGTTTATTTTGTTAGTTTTTAAATCTATATATCCTTTTCCGTAAAAATCTATATTTTTTCCTATTATTTTTATTCGCTTGAGATAGAGAATGTTTTTATAAAAGAGATAAGATATTATACCTTCTTTTATTTTATATCCTTTTGAGGAAAATCCGGGAGAACTTAAAGATAGAAGAGCTGGTATTGTATTTAAAAAAGCAATTATATTGTTTAGAGTTTTTAGCTCTTTTACTATTCCTTTTTTTATAAATACTTTTCCAGTATAAAAATTTTCTGGGGATTTTATTAAAGTGAAATCTAAGGTAATAGAACTAAAGTTTTTAAAAAAACTAAGTAGAGCTTCCAATTCTTCTTTATGATAATTTTTTCCTTCTAGTAAGAAATAGTGTTTTTTTGTGTATCCCAATAGAATACTTTTTTTGTATTTTGAGTAAATTTTTAATTCATTATTTTTATAAATTAAATAAGCTTCTTGAGAGAGAAATTTGTGAGATCCATATATAAAATTTGTATTTTTAGCAATTATATATAAAAAAGGCTTTTTAATGTTATTTTTTTGATTATTTGATAATAGGATTGATAAGATTTTGTAATAATTAATAAGGTTTTTGATGTTTATATCGGCATTTCTAATGATGGCGGTATATTTTGTAAGATTTTCTATATTTAAGTCTATGTAATTATTTTGAATGTTAATATTATTTTTTCTTATAATTAAACTTAAGTTTAAAAGGTTTGGGTCTTTTTGATTTAGAATTAAAGGTTTTAAAAGATTTATTGTTCCGCTGATTAGTAGAGGATTTGAAATTTTAATGTATATTCCTCCATCTTTTATTAGTTTGCTAAAAGGAGTATATTTAATTAATTTTTTGATTTTTAATAAAAAAAGTTCTTTACTTTTAATATTGAAAATTACACAAGAGTTTAAAAGATATAATATTGAATTATTTAAGTCTAATACGACTTTTTCTGGGAAATTTCTAATGTTTAGAAAGTTGAATATCTTAAAGTTTTTTATAAAGCTATTGGAATTTATATATTTTTTTTGAAGGTATAAAGATAAATTTAAATCTGAGTGTAAACTTAAAAAATCATATTTGAGATGTAAATTTTTTATTGTTGATTTGGCAATAGTATTATTAATTTCTGTAAATGAATATTTGTATGAAAAGTTAGTATCATATATTTGATAAGTACTGTTTATTGAAGTTATATTTGAATCAAAGAGTAATTTCTTGCTTTGAATATTGTATTTTATGTTTATGCTAGTAAAGTTTTTGCCTTTTAATTGAGTTATAGGGAGATTAATATTGAAAGTTTTTAAGATGGTTTTTAAATCTTGATTAATAGTGATATTATTTGAATGAGTATATATATTAATATAGTTGGTGTATAAATTTATAAAAGTTGGAGAAAAAAGGAAATTTGATAAATATATTTTTTCGATAATTGCTTTTTTTGATTTGTAATTTATAAGAGTATTTAAAATTTTTGCATGAATTTTTTTGTATTTAACGTTTATTCTTGGAATTTCTATTAATTTATTTTTTATGTAAATAAGATCGTTATATATTTGAAGCAAATTATTTTTTATTATATTGTTTTGAGCTTTTATAAGTAAAAATTTGTTGAATTTTAATACGAATATATCTTTGGAAAATGTTTTATAATTTTTGTAAGTAATTGAAATTTTTTTTGAAGTAAAGTTAAAATTGTTTTTATTTACAAATATTAAAGAGTTATTTGTGAGGTTGAACTTTGCGTTTTTGTAAACAAAGCTTAAAATATGATTGTTTGAAATTAGCATTCTTTCTTTTGGATAATAAGATCCTTTAATGTTGTCTAAAACAATATTTTTGAAATTTTTTAATATAGGAATGCGTATTTTACTAATTTTAAAAAATATAGTTTGATTTTTATATTTTATATATAAGTCGTGTAATTCGTAATTGTTTATTTTCATATGATTGGAATTTAGAAATATGTATGATTTGAGAGGATAATGTATATTTATATGAGATTTAAGCATTAAATTTTTTGAGATAATTGAGTAATTGTTTATTTGTAACGAGATTTTATTTGAAGTTAAAGATGCTTTTATTACATCGTTTGAAGTTAGAATACCTTTTAATTTAAATGAAGAAGAATTAATTTTCCCAGTTAAATTAAATTTTAGGTTTTCTTTTGAGTATTTAATGATTCCGTTGATATTATTTATACGATAATTGGAAATTTTTATTATGAAATTTTCAAAAAGGGTAAAATTTTTATAAATTGCTAAATTTCCTTTAATATTTATCCATGAACTTTTAACTAAGATTTTCTTGTTTTTATAAGATATCGTTTTTATTTTAAGATTTCTATATTTTAAATTGTTAATATCTAATTTTTCAAAAATTGGTATTATTTTGGAAATAAAGTAAATTTGTTTGTGAAAATTTATAATATCTTTAGAAACTTTTTGTTGAGGTATAATGGTAATGTTATTTGCTTTTAATATTAATTTTTTGTGGAGTTTTATAAAAATTTTTTGTATTTTTACGTTATGAATTTTTAAGTTGTAAAAACTTATTCCGTGAAATAAGGAAATAAAAAATATGAACAAAACATATATCATTACGAAAATTATTGCTTTTATAGAAGTTTTACTTTTATTCATTGTTTTTATCCTTTTTTATTTAACAAGAGAAGTAAAAGTGAATAGAATAATTTATATACCAAAAGGCAATATAAATTCTACAATAAAAATTTTACAAAAAAACGGGATTGATGTTTTGTTAGTTGATGAAATTTTTATAAAAATGTTTGGATATCCTCAAGCGGGTTGGATTGATTTAAAATCGTATAAAATGACAAAACTTGACTTTTTATATAAACTTACAAATTCAAAAGCTGCTCTTGTTAAGATAGTCATAATACCTGGGGAGACAAATTATTTTATTTACAAGCAAATTGAAAAAAAACTTAAACTGCCTAATTTTCGTTGTAAGATAGATGAAGGTTTTATAAAACCTGATACATATTTTTTACCTATAGGAATGCCAAGGGAACAAGTGTGTAAATATTTATATGATAAATCTTTAAAATGGCATAAATTTATTTGTAACAAGTTTTTGGGAGTGTGGAATTACAAAATATATTATAAAAAGCTTATTATTGCTTCGATTATTCAAAAAGAAGCAGCAGATTCTAAAGAAATGCCTTTAATTTCTGCTGTAATTTATAATAGATTAAAAAAACATATGAAACTTCAAATGGATGGAGCATTAAATTATGGGAAATATTCTCATAAAAAAATAACTTCAAAAAGAATAAAACATGACAATACTTTTTATAATACTTATAAATTTTATGGTCTTCCTAAAAAGGCTATTTGTGTTGTTAGTTTTTCTGCAATTAAAGCTGCTTTTTTCCCAGCGCATGTAAAATATCTTTATTTTGTAAAATGTGGGAAAAGACATCTTTTTGCAACTTCATATGCTCAACATTTAAGAAATATTAGGAAGTGTAAGCGATAAGTTACTTCCCGTAACATTATGAATTTTGTTTGTTTAAAGATTGTTACTTTTTGTGATAAATAAAGATAAAATTAAAAAAACAAAATAAGGAGAGCGTATGGCTACTATTGTATGGACAAAAATTGATGAAGCACCTTATCTTGCAACGTTTAGTTTGCTTCCTATTATGAAAGCGTTTACTAAAGATGCTGGAATAAATTGGGAGCTTAGAGATATTTCTTTGGCAGGAAGGGTAATAGCGGAATTTTCTGATATGTTGCCAGAAAATTTGAGACAACCAGATGAACTTGCGTATTTGGGAGAGCTTGTAAACAAACCAGAAGCAAATATCATTAAACTTCCAAATATTTCAGCTTCAATTCCACAGCTTAAAGCTACAATAAAAGAACTTCAAGAGCAAGGATATCCACTTCCAGATTTTCCAGAAGAACCAAAAAATGCGGAAGAAGAAAAAATTAGATTAAAATATTTAAATTGCGTTGGAAGTAACGTAAACCCTGTTTTAAGACAAGGGAATTCGGATAGAAGACTTGCTGAACCTGTTAAAGAGTATGCAAGAATGCATCCACATCCTATGAAACCGGTTGAGAGAACAAGCAAATCTTATGTAGCTCATATGGATAAAAATGATTTTTATCAAAATGAACAAAGTTTTATTGCCGATAAAGATAAAAGAGTTGCAATTGAATTCGTTGGAAAAGATGGCACTAAAAAAACTTTTAAAGAAGTAGATGTTAAAAAAGGAGAAGTATTTTCAGGTGCTTGTTTAAACAGAAAAACTTTAAGAGATTTTTATGAAAAAGTAATTGAAGATGCAAAAGAAAAAGATATCTTATTTAGTTTACACGTAAAAGCTACTATGATGAAAGTAAGCGATCCAGTTTTATTTGGAGATGCTATTAGAGTTTATTATAAAGAATTATTTGAAAAATTCCCAAAAGAACTTGAAGAAATTGGATTTAATCCAAATAACGGTTTAAGCGATCTTGAAGCTAAACTTTCAAAACTTCCTGAAGAAAAACAAGAAGCAATTAAAAAAACTATTGAAGAAATTTATAAAAAACAACCAAGACTTTATATGGTAGATTCTGATAAAGGAATTACTAATCTTCATAGACCAAACGATGTAATTATTGACGCTTCAATTCCTGCTGTAATTAAAAATGGTTTAAAAGGTTGGGGACCAAGTGGAGAAGTTGAAGACTTAGTAATTACAGTACCAGATAGAACTTATGCAAGAATGTATAAAGAAATTGTTGCAGATATTGTAAAAAATGGTCAATTTGATCCAACAAAAGTTGGAACGGTTCAAAATGTGGGGCTTATGGCTAAAAAAGCAGAAGAATATGGAAGCCATGATAAAACATTTTTCCCACCAGCTGATGGTGTAATGAGAGTTGTAGATACTGAAACTGGCGAAGTTTTAATGGAATTTGAAGTTGATAAAGGTGATATTTGGAGAGCTTATTCTGCAAAAGAAGAAGCAATCAGAGATTGGATAAAACTTGCTGTAAATAGAGCAAAAGAAAGTGGATATCCAATTGTATTCTGGCTTGATAGTAATAGAGCGCATGATGCTAATTTAATTAAATATGTAGTAGATGAACTTAAAAATTATGATTTAAGCGATGTTGAATATCATATTATGGCACCTGAAAAAGCGATGAGATATACTTTAAGAAGATTTAGAAAAGGTCTTGGTACAATTAGCGTTACAGGAAATGTTTTAAGAGATTATTTAACAGATTTATTCCCAATTATTGAAGTTGGAACAAGTGCTAGAACTTTATCAATTGTGCCTCTTCTTGCTGGTGGAGGATTATATGAAACAGGTGCTGGTGGTTCTGCTCCAAAACATGTTGAGCAATTTATTAAAGAGGGTCATTTAAGATGGGATTCTTTAGGGGAATTTTTAGCAACAGTAGAATCACTTAAACTTGCAAGAAAACAAGGTGCAAATGAAAAAACTGAAATTATTGCTGATGCTTTAAGCAGAGCGGTTAGTAAATATTTACAAAACGATAAAACTCCAAAAAGAAAAGTAGGACAGCTTGATAATAGAGGAAGTCATTATTATTTAGCGAGATATTGGGCTGAAGAACTTGCAAATTGCGGTGATGTTGAACTTGAGAAAAAATTTAGACCTATTGCAAAAGAATTAATTGAAAATGAGCAAAAAATCCTTGCTGAAATTGCAGAGGTTGAAGGAAAACCTACTGATATTGGAGGATATTATCATCCAGACGAAGAAAAAGTGGAAAAATATATGAGACCAAGTAAAACGTTTAACGCAATAATTGACGCTATTTAATCCCTTTTTTGGGATTTTTCTAAAGGAGAGAAATGTCAAATAAAGTTTCAATTATTGGTGCTGGGAATGTTGGAAGCATAGTTGCTTATTCTCTTGCAATGCAAGGGCTTGCTCATGAAATAGTGCTTGTTGATAGAGACAAGGATAGAGCAAAAGGAAAAGCTCTTGATATGTCTCATGCCGCAAGTGCCGTGAGAAGCCATTCCATTGTAAGAGCAGCTGAGAGTTATGAAGATATAAAAGATTCTAAAGTAATAGTTATTACGGCTGGTTTTCCAAGAAAACCTGGAATGAGCAGGGAAGATTTGCTTTTTAAGAACGCTGAAATTATCGAAGAAGTAGTTTCAAAAGTAAAAGAGGTTGCATCTAATGCTATTTTAATTATGGTTTCAAATCCTCTTGATGCGATGACCTATACGGCTTTAAAAGTTAGTGGTTTTCCTCGTGAAAGAGTAATTGGAATGGCAGGAATTCTTGATAGCGCGAGAATGGCGTATTTTATTTATGAAAAACTTGGGTATGGCGCGGGGCAAATTAGGGCAAGTGTGATAGGTGGTCATGGAGATTTTATGGTTCCTCTTCCAAGATATTCTACGGTTGCTGGAGTTCCTCTTAGCGATCTTTTAAGTCAAAAAGAAATTGAAGAAGTGGTTGAGAGAACTCGTCATGCTGGAGCAGAAATTGTAAGTTATTTAAAAACAGGAAGTGCTTATTTTGCTCCTGGAAAGTCTACGGCTATTATGGTTGAAGCAATTTTAAAAGATTCTAAACAAATTTTTCCATGCGCTGTTCTTTTGAAAGGAGAATATGGAGTAGATGGAGTGGTAAATGGAGTTCCTGTAATGCTTGGAAAAGACGGAGCTGAAAAAGTTATTGAAGTAACGCTTGATCCTTGTGAAAAAGAACAATTTAGAAAGTCGACTCAAGCTGTAAAGGAAATGATAGATTTACTTGAAAAAGAATTTTTTAAAGGGAGAAAATGAGAGTAGTAAAATATGAAGATATCGTTAAAGCAATTAGGGATATGATAATTTATTCAACTACTCATCTTGCGCCTGATATGAAAAAAGCATTAGAAGAAGCTTATAAAAATGAAAAAAGCGAGGTTTCCAAAGCGGTATTAAAACAAATTTTGGATAATGCGAAAATTGCCGAGGAAGAGTGGAAACCTCTTTGTCAAGATACTGGGCTTGCGATATTTTTCGTAAAAGTTGGCGAAGATGTAAAAGTTGAAGGGGGTTCTCTTAAAGATGCAATTTATGAAGGGACTGAAAAAGGATACAAAGAGGGATATTTAAGAGCTTCTACTTGTGATTGTTTTACAAGAGCCAATCTTAAAGATAAAATTGGATATAACTTACCTCCTGTAATTTATTTTGATATAGTTCCTGGAGATAAAATCGAGATTGAATACGCAGCAAAAGGTGGGGGAAGTGAAAACGTATCTCGTGCTACGGTACTTGCTCCAGCAGCTGGTAAAAAAGGAATTATTGAGTTTGTAAAAAAAGTAATTTCTGATGCTGGACCAAATCCTTGTCCACCACTTGTGGTTGGCGTTGGAATTGGAGGAAGCTTTGATTATGCGGCTGTAATGAGTAAACATGCTTTATTTAGAGATATAGGAACGAAAAATCCAGATCCTGAGCTTGCCGAACTTGAAGAAGAAATTAAAAAAGAATGTAATAAACTTGGAATTGGTGCAATGGGAATGGGAGGAACCGAAACTGTTCTTGCCGTTCATATAGAAACATTTCAGCCAGGTAGAATGTGTCACATAGCTTCTTTACCTGTTGCTGTGAATGTTCAATGTCATAGCTCTAGACATGCTCATATTACAATCTAAAGGAAGAAAATGGCTGAGTATAAATTAAGAACTCCTTTGAGAAATGAAGATGTGGAAAAATTAAAAGCCGGGGATATTGTATATTTAAGTGGAGTAGTTTATACAGCAAGAGATGCTGCTCATAAAAGACTTGTAGATTTGATTAATGAAGGTAAAGAACTACCTTTTGATTTAGAAGGTGCCGTAATTTATTATGTAGGACCAACTCCTCCAAAGCCTGGAGAGGTAATTGGAAGTGCCGGACCTACGACAAGTTATAGAATGGATCCTTATGCTCCTATTTTAATTGAGAGAGGATTAAAAGGAATGATTGGAAAAGGAAAAAGAAATAAAGAGGTAATTGAAGCGTGTAAAAAACATAAAGCCGTTTATTTTGGAGCTGTTGGAGGAGCTGCCGCGTTAATTGCAAAAGCTATTAAATCTGCGGAAGTTATAGCATATCCAGAGCTTGGACCTGAAGCCATTAGAAAACTTGAAGTAGAAGATTTTCCGGTGGTTGTAGTAAATGATTGTTATGGAAATGACCTTTATGAAGAAGGTAGAAAAAAATGGGAACAACAATAAGAAAGGAGAGTAAATGAATATTCATGAGTATCAAGCAAAAGAAATATTTAGAAAATATGGAGTTCCAACTCCAAGAGGAGGAGTTGCTTTTTCTGGTCCTGAAGCAAGAAGGGTAGCAGAGGAGCTTGGAGGAAATCTTTGGGTAGTTAAAGCTCAAATTCATGCTGGAGGTCGTGGAAAAGCTGGTGGAGTTAAATTAGCAAGAAGTCTTGATGAAGTTGAAAAGATAGCAGAAGAAATGCTTGGAATGAGACTTGTAACTCATCAAACTGGTCCTGAAGGAAAAATCGTAAAAAAAGTATATATTGAAGAGGGAGCCGATATTAAGGCTGAATATTATCTTGGAATGGTTCTTGATAGAGCGCTTGAGATGCCTGTAATGATGGCAAGTACGGAAGGTGGAATGGAAATTGAAGAAGTTGCTGCTAAAACTCCTGAAAAAATCGTAAAGGTTGCTATTGATCCAACAATTGGATTTCAACCATTCCATGCAAGAAAATTAGCATTTGGACTTGGACTTGGAAAAGATGAGCAAAAAGAATTTATAAAATTTGCAAAAGCTTTATATAATGTATATATGGATTTGGATGCGGAAATGATTGAAATTAATCCATTGATTAAAACTGGAGAAGGAAAATTTTTAGCTCTTGATGCAAAAATGGGATTTGATGATAATGCTTTATATAGACATCCAGAAATTGCTGAAATGAGAGATTTAGATGAGGAAGAGCCAACTGAAATTGAAGCTAAAAAATATGGATTAAGTTATGTTAAACTTGATGGAAATGTAGGATGTATGGTAAACGGTGCTGGACTTGCTATGGCTACTATGGATATTATTAAACATGAAGGAGGAGAGCCAGCTAACTTCCTTGATGTTGGGGGTGGAGCAAACCCAGATACCGTTGCTAAAGGGTTTGAAATTATTTTAAGTGATCCTAATGTAAAATCAATTTTCGTAAATATTTTTGGTGGAATTGTTAGATGCGATAGAATTGCTAATGGAATTTTACAAGCTACAGAAAAAGTAGAAGTAAATGTTCCAGTAATTGTTAGACTTGATGGAACGAATGCTGAAGAAGCAGCTGAGATTTTAAAAAATGCAAATATTAAAAATATTATTCCAGCAAAAGATTTAAAAGATGGAGCGCAAAAAGCTGTAAAAGCTGCGAAAGGAGAGTTATAATGAGTATTTTAGTAAATAAAGATACAAAAGTTATAGTTCAAGGATTTACTGGGAAAGAAGGAACTTTCCATTCTGAACAGTGTATGGCGTATGGTACTCAAATTGTTGGAGGAGTTACTCCAAATAAAGGGGGAATGACTCATCTTGGTAAACCTGTATTTAATACCGTTGAAGAAGCGGTAGCAGCGACTGGGGCTACTGTTAGTATGATTTTTGTTCCGCCTGCTTTTGTTGCCGATGCGGTAATGGAAGCGGCTGATGCTGGAATTGAACTTGCTGTAATTATTACAGAGGGTGCGCCGGTTAAAGATATGATGTATGCTAAACACTATGCTGTAAAAAAAGGGATGAAAACAATCGGACCAAATTGTCCTGGAATTATTACGGCAGAAGAATGTAAGATTGGAATTATGCCTGGACATATATTCAAAAAAGGAAATGTTGGGCTAATTTCTAAATCTGGAACTTTAACTTATGAAGCAAGTAATCAAGTTGTAAAAGAAGGGCTTGGAATTACAACAGCAGTAGGTATTGGAGGAGATCCTATTATTGGACTTAGTTATAAAGAACTTCTTCCGATGTTTGAAGAAGACCCAGAGACTGAAGCTATAGTTATGATTGGTGAAATTGGAGGAGATTTAGAAATTCAAGCAGCAAAACTTATCAAAGAAAAAATTACAAAACCTGTAATTGCTTTTATTGCTGGACAAACTGCTCCAAAAGGAAAAAGAATGGGGCATGCAGGAGCTATTATTAGCGGAAGTAAAGGAACAGCTAAAGAAAAAATGGATGCTTTAAGAGAAGCTGGAGCTTATGTTGTTGAATCTCCGGCTGATATTGGAGTAACTGTAGCAAAAGCTCTTAAGAGGAAATAATTCCTCTTAGAGTTTTTTATTTTTAATTAAAAAAGTGTCTGATACTAAAAACATAATTATTTTTTAAATTAATGATTTCAATTAATCGTTTTAAGGCGATTTTTAATCATATTTTCTTTTAATCAGACGAGTATTTCGATATTTTTTTTAACGCTTATTATGCTTAATGTATTTTTATTAGTGTAGCCCTTACTTTTTGTTATTCAATTTAGATTTATAGAAAAGTTCCTTAAATTGGGCCAGTATTTTAATACTCCTACTTTGATATTTTTTACTAATTTTATCTTTTTTCTATTGTTAATTAGCGTTTAATTTTATTGAATTTTGTTTTCGTTTTAGTAAAATTTTTTGAGATAGTGTTACATTTTTGGACTTTTTTTATGCTTGTTTTTTAAAACTTTACAAAAGAGAGGGTAATTTTGATATTATAGAATAAATCAAAAAAAGGAGAATAAATGGCTTTAAATGTAGATTTTAAGCTTAAAGCGCCAGCTAATACGCCTGTTTGGGTAGATGAAGCATTGTGTAAAAGTTGCGAACTTTGTGTTGAATTTTGTCCAACAGGTGTTCTTGAAATGGTTCCAGATCCTCATAATATTTTAGGGCAAATGGTAAAAGTAGCTCATCCAGAGTGGTGTATTGGGTGTAAAGAATGCGAGATTGAGTGTCCAGACTTTTGTATTTTTGTAGCAGAGAGAGATGAATATAATTTTAAAAAATTAAATGAGGTTAAGAAACTTAAAGGAGAAGCGTAATGGCAAGAGAATTAGTAAGTACTGGAAATCAATTAGCGGCATTGGCTGCAATTGATGCTGGGTGTAGATTTTTTGGTGGATATCCTATTACTCCAAGTAGCGAAATTGCTCATGAAATGAGTAAACTTTTGCCAAAAGTTGGGGGAGTTTTTATTCAAATGGAAGATGAAATTGCTGGTATTTCGGTAGCACTTGGTGCTAGTATGAGTGGCGTAAAAGCGATGACAAATACTTCTGGTCCTGGAATTTCTTTAAAATCTGAGCAAATTGGTCTTGCATTTATGGCTGAAATTCCTCTTGTAATTACAAACGTAATGAGAGGAGGACCAAGTACTGGGCTTCCAACAAGACCGGCTCAAGGTGATATTCTTCAAGCAATGGCTCCAACTCATGGTGATTTTCAGTCAATTACTTTGTGTGCAGGAAGCCTTGAAGAATGTTATACTGAAACGGTTAGAGCTTTTAATTTAGCGGAAAGATTTATGACTCCTGTATTTGTGTTACTTGACGAAACACTTGGTCATATGGTTGGTAAAGCAGTTCTTCCAGATAAAGAAGAAGTTGAAAAAAATATTATAAATAGAAGAGTTTATGAAGGAGATCCTTTAACTTACGAACCATATAACGTAGGAAAAGATGAACCAGCGATACTTAACCCATTCTTTAAAGGGTATAGATATCATATTACTGGGTTACATCACGGACCAACTGGATTCCCAACAGAAGATGCTAAGATGTGTCAAGAATTGATTGATAGATTGTTTAATAAAATTTTAGCTCACAAAGATGAAATTGAAAGTTATGAAGAGTTTATGCTTGATGATGCTGACATTTTAATTATCGCATATGGAAGTGTTAGTTTAGCAGCAAAAGAAGCAATTAAACAATTAAGAAAAGAGGGTGTTAAAGTTGGGCTATTTAGACCAATTACGCTTTGGCCATCTCCAGAAGAAAAAATAAACGAGATATGTAACAAATTTGATAAGATTTTAGTAACTGAGATGAATAAAGGACAATATTTTAAAGAAATTCAAAGAGCCAGTGGTAAAAAAGCAAGTGAATTTGAAACTTTATTTAAAGCGAATGGAAGACCAATAAGTCCAGCTGAGATTAAAGCAAAAATTAAAGAAATGGTAAAATAAGGAGAGAGATATGGCATTTAATTACGATTATTATTTAAGAACCGATAAAATGCCAACGCTTTGGTGTTGGGGATGCGGTGATGGAATTATTATGAAAGCTATGATTAGAGCGTTTGCAAAACTTGGATGGGATAAAAACGACATTTGTATAGTAAGTGGGATAGGATGTTCTGGAAGATTTAGTAGTTATATTGACGCAAATACAGTTCATACTACTCATGGAAGAACTGTTGCGTATGCAACTGGAATTAAATTAGCAAATCCAGATAAACACGTAATTGTGGTTGCTGGTGATGGTGATGGATTAGCTATTGGTGGAAATCATACAATTCATGGTTGTAGAAGAAATATTGATTTAAATTTCGTATTAATTAATAACTTTATTTATGGACTTACAAATTCTCAAGTTTCTCCAACAACTCCAAAAGGTGCTTGGTCTGTAACTACTCAATATGGGAATATTGATCCAACTTTTGATCCGGCTGATCTTGCTATTGGTGCTGGAGCTACTTTTGTAGCAAGAGAAAGCGTGGCAGAAGCTCAAAAGCTTGAAAGAATTTTTATAAAAGGTTTTCAACATAAAGGATTTAGTTTCTTTGATATTCATTCAAATTGCCATGTTAACTTTGGTAGAAAAAATAAATTAGCTAAGGCTAAACAATTGATGGATTGGATTGAAGATAGATTAATTCCAAAAGCTAAATGGGATAAATTAACTCCAGAGGAGCAATACGAGCTTAAGAAACAAGGAAAATTTCCAAGAGGAATTTTATATCAAAAAGAAGAGCCAGAATATTGTGAAGAATATTATAAATTAATTGAGAGAGTAAGGGGTAAATAATGAGAAAACAGCTTAGATTTACAGGAGTTGGAGGGCAAGGGGTTCTCCTTGCTGGAGAAATATTGGCAAGAGCTTATGTAAGAGCTGGAAAGTATGGAGTACAAGTTGGTACTTATACTTCTCAAGTTAGAGGAGGACCTACTAAAGTTGATATTATTTTAGATGATGAACCAATTCTTTATCCATATGCTGTGGATGGAGAGATTGATTTTATGTTAAGCGTTGCTGATAAATCTTATCAATTATTTAAAGATGGAGTAAAAGAGGGCGGTATTATTGTATATGAACCAAATCTTGTTTATCCAACAGAAGATGATAAAGCAAAATGGAAAATGTTTCCAATTGAAGTAATTACTATTGCAAAAGAAAAAGTAGGAAACGTTATTACTCAATCAGTAGTGGCGTTAGCAATTGCTACGAGAATGAACAATATAGATAAAGATCTTGTATATCAAACAATGATTGAAACTGTTCCTTCAAAAGCAGTGGATATTAATAAAAAAGCTTTTGAACTTGGGTATGAAGCTGCAGAAGAAGTTTTAGCTAAATATTCTTAAAAAAAATGAGGCTTTAGCCTCGTTTTTTAAGATTTATTAATAGCTTCTAAAGCTCTTTTTAATAGCTCTCCATGATAGACTTCTTGACGAGATATGAATAATAAGAAATTTTTTAAATCTTCATTTCCAATTTTTTCAGCTAAAATTAGGCATTGTTTTTCTGCGTTCATTTCTTCTTCGATATTTTCTTTTAAAAATTCTACTATACCTATATTTTTATATCTTTCATGCGGGATTGGTTTTGGAAGTGTTAATACGCCCATTTTGCTTGCTAAAGTAGCGAATCTTTTTAAATGATAAATTGAATCATAAGCAAGATCTATAAAAGCGCTTTGAGCAACGGTAATGTTTGTGTGAACTTTTAAGTAGCTATAAATTACTATTAATTCGTATTCTTTAAATGTTTCTTCCATTAAGAAAAATGTAAGTGCCGATTTTGCATTTTCGTCTAAATCTATTCCCGGTAATTCTTTATGTTCGTTAAATGCTGTAATTTCGCCTTCTAGTTCAAGTTTTTTAATTTCTTCTAGAAAATATTGGTCATCACTTCTTAATCTATTAATTGTTGGATCGTCTATTCCTTCATAAAGTGCTATATTTTGGTCTAAATCATCTATTAAAACTTCAAGCAGATCCTCTTCCGTTTTTACTTTTATTTTTTCGATTTCTCTTTCGTTAAAATCCATGTTAAATTTAATATTTTTATTTACGGCATCTTGCATACTCCAAAGCATGTGTCTATATTTGAACAAAGCTACATCGTTTAAAAAATGTTTGGCAGCTTCGTCTTTTACCATTACACTTGCGTATATGAATTTGATAAAACTTTCATGTTCGAATCTAATTAGTTTTTCAAAGTCCATTTTTGCTCCTTTTTTGTTTTAAGTATATCAAAAAGAGACTAAAAAAAGTTGATATAAATCAATTTTTATGAAAAAAGATATATTTTATCGCGTTTTCATAACTTTTGGTATTTGCTATATTTTTATAAGCAATGTCAAATGCTGTTCCATGATCTACTGATGTTCTTAAAATTGGAAGATTAAGACTAACATTTATACTTTCTTCAAAATATAATGCTTTTAGCGGAGCAAGTCCTTGATCGTGATACATGGCAATAAATCTTCCTTTTTTTTGGCAAAATGCAGTATCTGGAACTAAAGGTCCATAAAATATTTCTTTTTTTAGTAGATCATTTGCCATTTTGATTGCGGGAATTATTTCTTTTATTTCTTCATCTCCTAAAACTCCTCCATCTCCTGCATGAGGATTAAGACCAAGTATTCCGATTTTATTAAATTTTGTTGAATTGTAAAAATCTATGAAAAATTGAATTAATTTTTCTTTTTTTATTTTGTTGGGAACTTCTTTTAATGGAATATGTTCTGTAAAAAGAGCAACATATAAATTTTCGCACCCAAGCATCATTATTGCGTTTTTTTTAAATATGTCTCTTAAAACTTCTGTATGCCCTTTGTATTTTATTCCAGCTTTATTCCATGCTTCTTTATGAATTGGTAAAGTACAAATAGCATCTACTTTTTTTTCTTGTGCTAGTTTAATTGCTTTTAAAAAGCTTTTATATGAATATTCTCCAGCTTCTTTATCCACGATGCCAGGTTTTATTTTGAAGTATCCTTCAACTTCCATTATTGTAAAATCATTTGGGATTTTATAGTTTAAAAGAGTAGCTGCTTGATTTAACATTGTTTTGTTTATGCAATAAATTGGTTTTACGAATTTCTTGATTTTTTCGTGTGCTTTTAGAGCTATTTCAATGCCAATTCCATTTAAATCACCTATACTAATAGCGACTTTTAGCATATTCTCTTGCCTTTATTAAATCTTCTTTTGTGTCGATTCCAAAGCTTTTTGTTTTTACTTTAATCATTGAAATTTTTTTGCCATTTTCTATTACTCTTAATTGTTCTAATTTCTCAATATGTTCTAAATTTCCTTTCATTTTTGTAAACTCATCAAGGGATTTTTTCGTAAATCCGTAGATTCCTATGTGTCCAAAATATGTATGAAAGGTATTGTCTCTGTTATATGGGATTTTGCTTCTTGAGAAATAAATTGCGTCGTTGTTTTTATCTATTACTACCTTTACTAAATTAGGATCTTCTGCTTCAATTTCGTTTATTTCTTTATAACAACTTACCATTTTAAAATCTCTGTTTAATTTAAGTAATTTTTCTTTTACGGCTATAAGAATTTCTGGTTCTAAAAATGGTTCGTCTCCTTGCATGTTGATTATAATATCTTCTTCTTTTAATCCTAAAATATCGCTTGCTTCTTTTATTCTGTCGCTTCCACTTTTATGGCTTTTATCTGTCATAACGGCTTTAAATCCATATTTTTTACATATTTCAATAACTTTTTCATTGTCTGTTGCTATACACACTTCATCTACTTTAGATGCAACTTCTGCACACCAAATTATCATTGGTTTATCTAATATTTTTTCCAATACTTTGTTGGGTAGTCTACTTGAAGAGAGTCTGGCTGGTATTATAATCATTTGTTGCCTTTTTAGGTATAATTTTACTAAAAAAGGTTTGTTTATGGAAAAAATAGAAAAAATTAAAGAAAAAATAAAAGAAGCAGACCATATCGAAGATTTTCAAAAAGAGATTATTTTAAATAAAATAAATGAATGGCAACAAGACGAAAAAGCGGTTGCTTTAATTCCTTCTTTACTTATGAAGTTTTACCAAGAAGATATAAAACCAATTCTTGATGAATTAGGATTTACAGATTGATATTGTATCAACCAAAAAACGGGTATTGTTATAATTCGGATACGATGTTTTTGTATGATTTTATTTCTAGGTTTAATATTAAAGGTAAGGTATTGGAAGTTGGCGGAGGTTGTGGCGTTCTTGGACTTTTGATAAAAAGAGATTTTCCAAAAATTGATTTAACTATCGTAGAAAAGCAAAAAATTATGATTGAATTTATAAAAAAGAATTTAAAAGAGAATGATATCGAAGCAAACATAGTAGAAGGAAATTTTTTAGATATTAAAGCTAATAAGGAATTTGATTTTATTATTTCAAATCCTCCTTTTTATAAAGGAACTTTAAAAAGTGAAAATGAAATTATCAAAATAGCAAGATATGAAGAAAATTTACCGATGAAAGAGTTTTTTAAAAAAGTTAATCTTGTTTTAAAAGAGAGAGGAGAGTTTATTTTTTGTTATGATGCTAAGAGAATTGATGAAATTGTTTTAAATATGCCAAAACCTTTAAAAATTATAGATATTCGTTTTATGCACCCAAGAATTGATAAGAGTGCAACTCTTGTTATGATTAGAGCTAAAAGACATGCTAAATCTTTTGTTAATATTCATCCTCCGTTAATTGGGTTTGAAGGAGATTCTTATTCTAAAGAAGCTGAAAAAATTTATAAGAAAGCTTCTACTAAAAGTGTAAAAGTATGAAAAAGTTAATTTCTAAAGAAGGATTTCCTTATAAATTTAATCCCGATGCGTGTAAAAAATGCGAAGGTAATTGTTGTATTGGCGAGAGTGGATATATTTGGGTAAATTCAAAGGAAATAAAAGAAATAGCTGAATTTTTGGGGATTGAAGAAGAAATTTTTAAAACTAAGTTTTTAATTAAAGTGGGATATCGTTATTCTATAAAAGAAAAGCCTTATAAGGGAGGGTTTGCTTGTATATTTTTTGAAAATGGGTGTAAAATATATCCAGTAAGACCTACTCAATGTAGAACATTTCCTTTTTGGGATTATTTTAAGAATAAACCAGAAGAAGTACTAAAAGAATGTCCAGGGATTATAATGGAAAAAAAATGAAAGAATTAGCTTGGATTTTTGTTTTGGGATTGATGATAAGTGGGTGTAGCGTTAAAAAGCCTCAAATTGGTAAAAAAGTAATTCAAAACGAAGACGACTATATTATAAAAGCTTTAATGTTTGAAAGTAATAACGAATATAATAAATCAATTCCGATATATGAGTTTTTGTATAAAAAAACTAAAAAGCCGATTTATTTTTCTCAAATTATAGAAAATTTATTTTTTGAAAGAAAGTATGACGAAGTTATAAGATTAAGCGAAAAGTATTTTCAACAAACTAAAAATATTGATCCTACGGTATTTAAGTATGAAATATTTGCGCTTATTAAAAAAAGAAAATTTGAAAAAGCAAAAGGGTTGCTAAAAAATAGGTTTAATAAAAAGGATGAGTTTTTTTATTCGATGATGAGTTATATATTGTTGCTTCAAAAAAATTACAAAGAGGCGGTTTATTATTTGAGGTCTCTTTATGCTATAAATCCAAATAAAAAAAATTTGCTTAATTTGGTAGATGTGTTGATTAAATTAAAAAAATACAACGAAGCTTTGGCTTATCTTAGAACCCATTTGAAATTATATGGTTGTGAATACGATGTTTGTATGAGGCTTATTTATATATATAAAAGTCTTTATGATTATAAGAATCTTGCCAATATTTATGAAAAACTTGGAGAGTTTGATTTAAAATATTATGTTTTGGCGTTTAATATTTATATTCAAAATAAGGAGTTTAAAAAAGCTAAAAGATTAGCGGAAAAATTAGGGGAAGATTATCTTTTGTTCTTGTATGAAAAAGAAAAAAAATATAAAAAAGCTTCAAATATAGCTCTTAAACTTTTTAATAAAACGAAAAATGATGCTTATTTGTTAAAATATTGCGAATTATTGTATTGGGATAGTCCTACGAAAAAAGAATTGCTTGAGATGGTAGAAAGATTAGAATATTTGGCTAATAAATATAAAAACGATTATTTATATAATTTCGTTGGATATGTGTTAATAGATAAAGATATCGATGTAAAAAAAGGAATAAAATACGTAATTAAAGCTTTAAATAAAAAGCCTGATAATTTTGAATATATTGATTCTTTGGCGTGGGGATATTATAAACTTGGAAAATGTGAAGATGCTTGGGAAATAATAAAAATAATTAATTTAAAAGATCCTGAAATAGAAAAACATAAAAAATTGATAAAAAGGTGTATGGATGATTTTAGAAAAAATAATTCAAAAAACGAAAGAAGATTTAGAAAAAAGAAAAAATAAAGATGATTTTGAAAAGTTCTTGAGTATAAATAGAGAATTTAGGGATGTAAAAAAAGCTTTACGATCTACGCCTGATAATCCATATAGAATTATTGCCGAAATTAAAAAGGCAAGTCCTAGTAAAGGAATTATAAGAGAGGATTTTGATCCTATTTTGATAGCAAAGGAATATCAAGAGGTTGCCGATGCTATAAGTATTTTAACCGAACCTCATTTTTTTAAGGGAAGTTTGGAATATTTAAAAGAAATTAACAAATTTTCAAAAATTCCTCTTCTTAGAAAAGATTTTATTATTGATGAGTTTCAAATAGCCGAGGCTTATTATTATGGCGCTGATTTTATTCTTTTAATAGCAAAAGCTTTAGAAATAAAGGATTTAAAAAAATTGTTTGATTTTGCTAAAAGTTTAGGGCTTGAAGTGCTTTTTGAAATTCATGATGAAGAAGATTTAAATAAAGCTTTGGAAATTAATACAGATATTATTGGGTTTAATCATAGAGATTTAAAGACTTTTGAAATGGATATGGAACTTTCAAGAAAGCTTATACCAAAGCTTCCAAAAGATGTTATAATTGTGGCTGAAAGTGGGATTAATAATTTTGAAACGGTTAAAAAACTTCATGAATATGGGGTTGATGCGTTTTTAGTTGGTGAATATATTATGAGACAGAATGATTTAAAAAGTGCTGTTAGTAGGTTAAAAGGAAATTAAAAAGATGAGAAAAATTATATTTAAAGATTTTGTTTTAGCTTTGGCATTAACTTTTATTTTATATTTTTATTTAAAATATTGGCTTTTTATTAATGAAAATATATTGCCATATCTTTTGGGAGTTTTTTTTGTTGTGATTTTCGTATTTTCTTCTACGATGTCTTTTTATA
>JAMORJ010000086.1 GCA_027063595.1 Nautiliaceae bacterium
AAAAATGAGAAAATTTTTAATATGGCTATTTTTTCTCTCGTTGTTAAAAGCTGATGTTTCGATTCCTTGTGGCGTATTTCCTTCTGCTATAAACGCAAAAGGGAATGTAGCAAGAGTAAAAGTATGTGGAAGCGATAATGTAAGAGCAAGTAGTATAGATCTTTTTTCAAGATGTAGCGTTGATAAAAGTTGTAGTAATTTAAGCAAATGTAAATTATATTCTTATAATAAAATAATAGATATAGATTTTATCGAATCGAAAAAAACTACAAATTTTATGTGTAGTAATAAAAGTGATGGATGTGTTTTAGATAAAAACAATTATAAAGATTACGACGATGCTTCAAGGATTATAAGTAATAGCGTTTTACATTTTAAAGCAAGTGATGTTTGCCCTTATGATACTACTAAAAAGTGTATGTATTTGGGAAATGTAACTTTACAAAAAAAGGTATATACTTTAGAGTTTGAACCCGGAGATTATTATTTTGATAGTTTGAATATTTTGACTTTAGGAAGTAAAATAATTTTGCCAAATGGCGGTCCCGTTAGAATTTTTATAAATAATGAATTTAAGGTTGAAGGAGATATTAATTCCAATGGAAATTCAAAAGATTTGTTTTTGTATGTAAATGGAAATATAATTTTTAATAATTCCGCCGTTATAAAAGGATATATTTATTCTACTTATGGAGGAGATATTAATATTAACGGGGGATATAGAGTTAGTATTTATGGAGCAATTACAGTTAATGGGAACTTAAACGGGAATAGTAGTTTTAGAGTAATTTATAAAGGAGAACCGACTGAATTAGGATTTTATGAATGCCCTTTGTTTCAAAATATTTATTCTTGTAACATTTTTAATACGGCATTAACTTCTTATAAGGGAATTTATCCTAAGCAAAATGGAATTTATAATACTTGTAAGATTTCGGTAAAAGACTATAATTTGATTGAAGATAAAAATCATCCAATTACTTGTTATCAAAATGGGGTTAAATGTAGTTGTAATCCTAATATTAAGCATTGTAGCCTTAATAATACTTGTACTATAGTAGATGCTCCAAAAAATAAATTAAATTATAAAGTGTATACTACTCCTTTAATTCAAACTTATATTGTTGATAGAAATTGGGATGATGATTTGGATGATGAAAAAATAGAAGTTGATAAGGAAAAAAATAAATTAAAAGTAACTTTTGAAGATGAGCTTTATTATGGAAGCTATATTTTAACAAAAGATGTTAGCGAAGTACACTTTAAAGCCGATGTTTCATATGATGATATTGATGATAATGATGATAGTGATGATGATAGAAAATTAATGATACTAGGAGATGTGATATTAAAAGGAAGTTCTAAAACTTTATATTTTGATGAAGGAGATTATTATTTTAATTCTTTTAAAATTGATAAAGGTAATAATGGAGATATTCAAATATCAATTTGCGCAAAAGGTAATGTTAGAATTTTTGTAAAAAACGATTTTGTTTATTCTGGTAAACATTTAAACGATGATGGATGTGGTGGAAAAATTTTTGTTTATGTTCAAGGGAATGCCGTAATTGGCGCAAGCGAGGGAGGTAGGGATACTATTCCTATTTTTATTTATTCAAAAGGGTCTGTTACTATTAAAAATAACGGAAATTCAGCTGATTTGGTTGGAGCCATAACTGCGGAAAAAGAAATAAATATTACAGGAATGAATAGTAATTTTTATTATGATAAAAGTGCAAGTGATTTTGGGTATGGAGAGTGTCCTTTATGTTTTGCTTTAAATAATAATGGAAGTTGGGTAGTAAGCAGTAGTTTTTATAATTCTAAAATCGAATTTTATTTTCCAAGAAGCATAGCAATTATTAATAATGGAGGATATACTCTAAAGGATCTGAATGTAACTCAAGGGGAGATTAATCCGTCTTGGTTGAGTTTATCTGGGGCGTGTTACAATGTAGTGGATCAAGATGGAAATGTGGTAAGTAGGGATATTGATATTCAAGCAAACGGTATGGTTGTAGGAAATATGTTTATCAAAAATTGTATATTCGTAGGAAGTGTCTTTTCTACCGTTGAAGTTAACGCAAGTGCTAACTTTGGAGATTATCCTTCTGGAGGATATAAAAAATACTATGCAATTAATACCTATAAAATTGGCGGAACTTTCAGAGGAAAAGAGATAAATTTTATTCATGCAAATTATTTTGATGATGAAGATAGATTTTATAGTATTGATTTAGATTATTGCGATATTCCTCAAAATTTATTAACTCCTGTAGTCAATGGGAATTTTGATGCTTGGGATGCCAATGAGAGCAAAAATATTACTACTAAAATAGTAAATGAAGAGTTTAATTTGACTATAGCGTTTTTAGGAGATTCTACAAGTAATTCTATAATTGCTAAATATTCTTTGTATGATGAAATAAATAAAGATATAATTTATGAATGGAGAAATTTTGATATTTCTAAAAAAGAAGAAAATGTGAGTTTTAATGTTTCTAAGGCGTATAAAGATGTTAGGGTTATATTTAGAGCGTGTGCCGATTATAACGGAAGCGATTATAAGATATATCCATATAATAGTTGTGTAGAAACTTGCGAAAATTCCAAAGAGATTAATAAAAAATGTTATAGATATTTTAAAAGTAGTGATGATTTTGCCATTAGACCTTATGCGTTTTTGGTATTTGGAAATAATCAATATAAAAGAGCTGGAGAAGAATTTTATTTGACAATAAAAGCGATTGATAAAGATAATAATCTAACGAGCGGGAATATTGATAGCGTAAAAAGTGTTTTGAATTATAATGAAAAACTTTCAAATTTGAATTTTGAGGCAAATTTTTACGTTCCAACCGCTTATGAACTTTCAAAAATGATAGCAGATGTTGGGGATAGCAATGTAACTTATTGTCCAGATAAAGGAGTATTTAGTTTGTTAAACGATAATGATAGATTTGTTGATGGAGAAGCAAATGTTACTTTAAAATATAGCGAAACGGGAATTTTAACTCTTAAAGTTTCTGAAAAAGCAGGAAGCGAATTTGCTAAGGTAGATGCTGATGATACTCCTGATTCTCAAAGATTAATAGCTCCTACAAATGTTATTTTAGATAGGGAAGATTTAAGTAAAAAAGATTTATTGCTTTTTATTCCTTATAAATTTGTCACAATAGGAGATTATAATACTACTACTAACCAAAATTGGATATATGTTTCAAACGATGTAAATAAATCTTTTTATTCAAATAAAACTCCTAAAATGGCTTCTGTAGTAGAATTTGTAATAACTGCTTATAATAAAGATAATCAAAAAGTCTTAAATTACACAAGAACTTGTTTTCCTGATATTTCAGTTGATGCTCCAAAGGTTAATGGATTAAAATTAAATACTACTTTTGATTTGTTTTTGGATATTTACTTGGATGCTAATGCTTCAGATACGCTATTTGTTTATGCAGAAGGTAATCTTACTAAATCTCCTATGTGGTTACCATCTAATAAGGTAAATATTTCAAAAGGATTAAATCACGTAAGAGCTTCTATTTCTCAAATGGAATTTAAAAATGGAAGCGGAAGTGCTAAGGTGTATTTAAATGTAAAAAAAGTTTATAATAAACCTAAAAATCCGATTCTTTTGGAAGTTAAAGATATTAACACTTCTACTTCTTGGATGTATAATTCAGATGCAACTAATATATTTATTCCTATGAGTATCAATAAAGCAATTGAATATAGATATGGAGCTATTTTTGTAGAAAATAAAAGCGTATATGGAAATGAAGCGAATTTAACGGTTAGATATATGTATTTTAACGATAATTGGCTTTTAAATACTGAACATAATTCTTCCATGTTTGGCGATATAAATATTACTAAATTAAATGAGCTTGATAATAATTTATCCTATAAAATAAGCGTTAGTAATACTCCTATAAATAAAGGAGAAGAAAAATTAATCGTAACTACTACTCATGCTTTGCCATATAGCGTAAAACTTCACTTACCTATAGATAGTTGGCTTTGGTATCATCCTTTAGCTAAATCTTATCAACCTCCAAGTGTTAATAATCTTGATTGCTTAACTCATCCTTGTGTAAAAGTGAACTTTTTAAAAAGCTCTAAAGGTTGGGCTGGAGTTGGAAGAAAATCCAAATATAACGAAAAAAACGTAACTATAAAAGCTAATATTTCTGAAGAAGTCAATGTTTCAAAAGAAGGCGTTAAGAAATTAAATTGGTAAGACTTTTAATAAATTCGTTTGTTTCTTTTTTGCTTTTTAGATTTGGAATTTTAGGAAGAGGAATATCTTTTGTTTTTAGATAAATTAGAGTATTTTTTAAAATGTTATATTGGGTTTTTGTTAAGTGAATTTTTTTGTTGGCTTCTTTTAACCATTGCTCTATTTCTATTTTGGTAAAAGGATTTTCTTTAGTTTCTATTATTTTTTCTATAATTGAAATATGTTTTTTTATTAAATCAGGTATTAATTTTTCGTTAAATTGTGTTTTTGGTGTATCGCTTACTATTTTATAAAGAATAATTTGCTCTACATTTAAAAATTTATAAGCCGCTTCAAAAAAACCGCTACTTTCCATATCTACTAAAGAAAAATATTTATTGGGTTTGGAAATACAAAAAATCTCTTCTGAAGGTTCTTTAAAAAAATCTGGATAATAATTAAATCCAGTATCTGTGTCTGTAATTTTATTAATAAAGAATCCTTCTCCTATTTCAAAAAGGTTACTTCCAGCTATTCCTATATTTAAGGATTTGTAAGGATATTTTGATAATAAAAGGGCGGTATTAATGGCGCTTTTTATTTTTCCGCTACCTGTAATTATTAAATTGATTTTTTCGTTTTGATATATGTTATTATTGCTTTTTAATTTAAAATGTTTTATTATAGGTTCAGCTTCTATTTTTAAAGCGGTAATAATATTTAGCATAAAAAGCCTTTTTGGAGAATTATATGGAAAATTTTGATACTTTTAAAGGATTTTAATTTAAGGAGGGGAATGGTTAGAGTATTGGTTTAAATGGTGCCTCGGGACGGAATCGAACCGCCGACACAGGGATTTTCAGTCCCTTGCTCTACCAACTGAGCTACCGAGGCTTGCGGTTGAAATTATATTAAATTTTTCTTAAACGTTGCTTAAAGATAAAATCAATTTTTTAAATTCTTCTCCTCTTTGTTTATAATTTTCAAACTCATCAAAACTTGCACATGCTGGACTAAGCATGGCAATTGAATCTTTATTGTGAATTTGATCAATGTATTTGATTGCTTCTCTCAAAGAACATTCTTGAAATGAAATGTTGTATTGTTGTGCCAAATTTTTAAATATTTGCTTATTTTTTCCTATAATAAATATTTTAATGTCAAGATTTTTTAATTCGTTAAATAGAGGTATGAAGTTTTGTCCTTTGTCAACTCCTCCTAATATTAAAAAGATTTTTTTGTTTTTATATCTTTTTATGGCGTTTATTGTAGCATCTACATTAGTGGCTTTACTATCGTTTATCCAAATTCTTCCTTTTTTGTCTATTATTTCTTCCATTTTATGAGAGTCTATTTTAAAATCTTTAAGAGAAAATTCTTTAAAGTAAAGTATATATCCCACTACTTTTGCTAAAACTTCATCAAGCAAAAATGGAGTTTTAAAATAGAGGTTTTTAAAATTAAATTTCTTAATTAAGTCATATTCGTTTTTATAAGTAATTTTATAAGCGGCTGTTTTATAATTTTCATAGACTTTTGGAAGTATTACTATATCTCTTTGAGTCATTCTTTTAAGAGGGCTTAATTTTGCGTTTACATAATTTTCAAAACTGCCATGCCAGGATATATGGTCTTCTTTTATTGGTAAAATTACAAAAATATTTGGTTTTGCGTATTTTGTATAATAAAGTTGAAAACTGCTTGCTTCGATTATCCAAAAAGGCGTTTTTTTGTCTAAATTGGCAAGAGGTATTCCAATATTTCCTCCAATTTCTCCTTTAATTATATGATGAATCATTTGAGTTGTAGTAGTTTTTCCGTTAGTTCCTGTTATCCATATTTGAAAAGGGGCGTTTTCGTAAAAATAATCAAATTCGCTTATTAAATTTTTTGCTTTTTTTATTAAAGGATGATTAGGAGGAATTCCCGGAGAAGTTATTTCAAGAGTTGAATTTTTGGGGTTAAATTCATTTGATGGTAAAAGTAAATTTCCAAACTTATCTTTTTTTATTTCTTTAAAATTGTCATCATATATATGCCAATTTCCTTTTTTTGCTATAGCTTTTGTGGTGATGCCATATCCAAAAAGACTTTTCATTTATTTCCTATTTTTTCTATTGCATTTTTAAGAACTTCTCCTATATCGCTTGATATTTTTATGTTAAAAAACGGCATTTTTTTGTTTTCTAATTTGATGTTAACAAATTCTATTTTTCCCAATCTTTGTTTAATTTCATGTTTAAAATCGATAAGAGTAGAAATTTTATCTACTAATATGCCTTTTGCGATGCTTGCAAGATAAATTTTTCCATCAGCATATTTTTTAAGTTTGTCGATTGAGATGTTTCTATCTTTTGCTACTGTTTCTAAAAAATTTTTGTATGTAGGAAGAAGTAAATGTTTTTTTAGATATTCTTTATCTTTGTTAGAGAGTTTTCTAAACCATGAAATTGGTTCTTTATATTTTCCAATCGCAAGAGAATCTTCTTCGATTCCAATTTTATCGGCAAGTTTTTTTATAACGAAATGAGGTAAAATTACTCCAATGCTTCCAACTACTGCATTTTTGTTTGCAACGATTGGTTTTATTGCGCTAATTATGTAATATCCTCCACTTGCCGCCATACTCTCTACGTATACGTTTACTCTTTTTTTCTTGCTTATATATTTTAAATATGCATTAAACTCTTCACTTGCGCTTGGGCTTCCACCTGGGGTGTTAAAAATTAGTAAAAATTCTTTACAGTTTTTATCTTTTAATAAAGCATCCATTTTATTTATCAGTTTGTTTATGTAATCTATGGTAATGGTTTTGTTTATGTTTATTACGGCAACGTAAGGTTTATGAATTTTTTTTGTTATAGAAAAGGATTTTGAAAATAATGTTATTAAAAAAACTAATTCGGCAAGTATCAATAAAGAGACTCCAAAAAGTACTATTTTTTCTTTTAGAGCTTTTATTTTGAATATTTTAAGTTCTGCTTTTAGTTTTTCATTTTCTATGTTTAAGTTTTCCATTAAAACTCCTATCTGATTTTAATGCTTAAAATCGCTATAATATTTGCAATTAAAGCAATTATCCAAAATCTAATAGTTACTTGATTTTCGCTCCATCCTTTTAGTTCAAAATGATGATGAATTGGTGCCATAAGAAATATTCTTTTTTTAGTGGTTTTAAAACTTCCAACTTGAAGTATTACTGAAATGGTTTCCATTACAAATACAAAGCCTATTAATCCAAGGAGTATTTCGTTTTTAGTAATGACTCCCATATATCCGATACTTGCTCCAACGCTTAAACTTCCGCTATCTCCCATAAAAATGTGAGCTGGGCTTGCATTATACCATAAAAATCCAAGCAAAGCGCCTATCATAGCAGCTGAAAAGATAGTTAGTTCTCCAACTCCTTTTTCAAAAGGGAATAGTAAATAGGAGCTAAATTTGTAATTTCCTAAAATATATGAAAATAAAAGCAAACTTATAAAAGAAAAAACGCTTGGAATAGCTGCAAGTCCATCAAGCCCGTCGGTTAAATTTACTGCATTGCTCATACCAACTATTACAAATGCCCAAAAAATTATCGCAAAATATTTCATATCAAAAAGAGGGTGTTTGTAAAATGGTATATAAAATTTGCTATCAAATCCGTAAAAATATAAAGAAGAAGCTATAAAAGTAGCTACGATCCATTGAAGAGAAAATTTTGTTTTAGCTGTTAATCCGGCTTTGTTGTTTTGATTTAAAATTTTTCCCAAATCGTCTATCATTCCAATTATCATAAAACTTAAAGCGGTAATTATAGCCATGATAACGAAAAAGTTTAGTTTTGCACAAAGCAAAGTTGCAAAAATAGCGGATAGTATAAATATAACACCTCCCATTGTAGGGGTGTTTTTTTTGTGTTCATGGTTTACATATTCAAGAATTGGTTGGGTAACTCTTTTTTTTGCCCATTTAATAAATTTTGGCATAAAATATAAAGTAGTAAAGAACGCTATAAAAAATGCTATTATGGCTCTTACTGAAATATAATGAAAAATATTTATTCCTAAATGATATAGCATAGAAAGCCTTTTTTAGATAAAATTTTAACAAAAAAAGGAGATTTTATGACTTTTAGCGGTAAAAATGCGTTAATTACTGGGGCAAGTAGAGGGATTGGTGCTGAGATTGCAAGAGTTTTGGCTAAAAATGGAGTAAAAGTATGGATAAATTATAGAAATAATGCTGAGTTGGCCGATAAATTAAAAGAAGAAATAGAAAATGAAGGGGGTAGTGCAGCTGTTATTGGATTTGATGTAAGTGATGAAAAAGCGTTTGTGGAAGCTATTAAAACGATTGTTGATAGCGATGGAGAACTTAGTTATCTTGTAAATAACGCTGGTATTACGAAAGATAAACTTGCAATGAGAATGAGTGTTGATGATTTTAAAGAAGTAATTGAGAAAAATTTGGTATCTACTTTTATTGGGTGTAGAGAAGCCCTTAAAGTAATGAGTAAAAAAAGGTTTGGAAGTGTTGTAAATATTGCAAGCGTTGTAGCAGAAGCTGGAAATGTAGGACAAGCTAATTATGTGGCTAGTAAAGGGGGAATTATTTCCATGACTAAGACTTTTGCGCTTGAGGGTGCAAGCAGAAATATAAGATTTAATGCCGTAACCCCTGGGTTTATAGATACAGATATGACTAAAACTTTGCCTGAGAAAATAAAAGAAGAAATTTTAAATAAAATTCCTTTAAGAAGATTAGCAGCTCCAAGGGAAGTAGCAAATGCTGTAGCTTTTCTTCTAAGCGATGAAGCAAGTTATATTACAGGTGAGACTTTAAAGGTTAATGGCGGAATGTATATGTAGCTTGTAAAATATTAAATTTTTTTGATAAAATGCTGGAGTAAAAATTAAAAAAGGAGCAGTTATGGCAAATAATGAATTATTTGAACAAGTAAAGGAAGTAATTGTTGAGCAATTAAACGTTAGTCCTGAAGAAGTAAAACCAGAATCAAGATTTGTAGAAGATCTTGGCGCTGATAGTTTAGATGTTGTTGAAATGATTATGGCTCTTGAAGAAAAGTTTGAAATAGAAATTCCAGATAGTGAGGCAGAAAAAATACAAACAGTTCAAGATGTAGTAGATTATATAGCAAAGGCAAAAAGTTAATTTTTTGCCTTTTTTATGAAGAAATAAGAATGTGAATGCGTTTTTATTTCTTCATAAAAAAATAAAGGAAATGCATGAGAGTTGTTGTAACTGGTATCGGTATGATAAATGCTATGGGGTTAAATAAAGATGAAGCGTTTAAAAATATAATTGAAGGAAAAACAGGAATTAGTATAATTACTCATTTTGACCCTGAAGGTTTTGGTTCTCAAATAGCAGGAGAAGTAAAAGGATTTGATCCAAAAACTATTATGGATGCAAAAGAAGTAAAAAAAGCTGATAGATTTATTCAGCTTGGACTTGCTGCTGCTAAAGAGGCTATGGCCGATAGCGGGTTGGAAGAATATGATAATGAAAGATTTGGAATAAGCGCGGCAAGTGGAATAGGAGGACTTCCCGTAATTGAAAAAGCAAGCGTAATAGTTGAAACGAGAGGTCCAAGGAGAATTTCTCCATTTTTTATTCCAAGTGCATTGGTTAACATGCTAGGAGGTTTTACTTCTATTGAATTTGGACTTAAAGGACCAAATTTAGCAAGCGTAACTGCATGTGCGGCTGGAACTCATGCAATTACAGAAGCTTTTAAAACGATAAAAGCTGGAATGGCAGATAAAATGATGGTTGTAGCTGGAGAAGCTTGTATTTGTCCTGTTGGTGTTGGTGGATTTGCTGCAATGAAAGCGTTATCTACAAGAAATGATGAACCTGAAAAAGCTTCAAGACCTTTTGATGCAAAAAGAGATGGATTTGTAATGGGTGAGGGAGGAGCTTGTTTAATACTTGAGAAGTATGAAGATGCAGTTAATAGAGGGGCAAAAATTTATGCCGAAATTATTGGAATTGGTGAAAGCGGAGATGCAAATCACATTACAACTCCGGCTCCTGAAGGAGAGGGGGCTTATAGAGCTATGAAAATGGCTTATGAAATGGCTGGAACTCCAAAAATTGATTATATCAATGCGCATGGAACTTCGACTAAATATAACGATATGTATGAAACTATGGCAATTAAAAAATTATTTGGATCAAAAGAAAAATGTCCTCCTGTAAGTTCGACTAAAGGAGCTACCGGACATTGTTTAGGTGCTGCTGGAACGATTGAAGCGGTTATTACTCTTATGGCGATGGAAAATAATATTATGCCACCAACTATTAATTATGAATATCCAGATCCGGATTGCGATTTGGATTATATTCCAAATGAAGCAAGAAAAGCCGAAATTAATGTGGCTATGAGTAACTCTTTTGGTTTTGGAGGAACTAACGGAGTTGTTATTTTTAAAAAGGTTAGATAGTGGCAGTACTTGATTTTGAAAAAAAACTTAAAGAAATTGAAGAGCAAATTGAAATAGCTAAAATAAAAGGTGATATTCACGCTGTAGAAACTTTAACTAAAGAATTGGAAAAAGAAGCTAGCAAAACTTTTAAAAATTTAACTCCTTATCAAAAACTTCTTCTTGCTCGTCATCCCGATAGACCTCATGCTATAGATATAATCGAAAGAATTATGGATGAGAAGTATGAACTTCATGGAGACAGAGAATTTAGGGATGATGAGTCGATAATTTGTTATATTGGTACAATTGACGATGAAAAGTGTGTGGTAATAGGGGAAGAGAAAGGAAGAAATACTAAAGAGAAAATTAAAAGAAATTTTGGAATGCCTCATCCAGAAGGATATAGAAAAGCTTTAAGAGTTGCAAAACTTGCCGAAAAATTTGATTTGCCTATACTTTTTTTAATCGATACTCCGGGAGCGTTTCCTGGAATTGGAGCTGAAGAGAGAGGTCAAAGCGAAGCGATTGCAAGGAATTTGTTTGAGCTTTCAAAAATTAAAGTTCCTACTATTTCCATAGTAATTGGAGAAGGAGGAAGTGGGGGAGCTTTGGCAATTGGGGTAGCTGATAAGCTTGCAATGCTTAAATATTCTGTTTTTAGCGTAATATCTCCTGAAGGATGCGCAGCTATTTTATGGGGTGATAATTCTAAAGTAGAAACAGCTACTAAAGCTCTTAAAATTTCAGCGGAAGAGCTTAAAGAATTTGGTCTTATTGATGATATTATAGAAGAACCTTTTATGGGAGCTCATAAAAATTATGATGAAACGGCTAAAAACATAAAAGAATATTTTTTAAAAAACGTTAAGCAGTTAAAAGAACTTGATAAGGAAGTGTTGCTTCAAAAAAGATTTCAAAAATATTTAAATTACGGAAGTTTTAAAGAAAGTTAATATTTTTTAGCTCATCAAACTTGACATAAACAATTTAGATTAGTTATAATTTTAAAAATCAAAATTAAGGAGACAAAATGGCAAGAGTAGTTGGATTTAAAAAAATAGAAGCTGTATTTAGAAAAGCGGCTGGAATTGATCTTGATAAAAGTAAAGCTGACAGAATTACTGATATTATTGAAAAAAAATTTCATGATATGCTTTTAGTAGCAGTAGAAAAAGCTGGATATAATGGAAGAGATGTGATAATGGAACCTGATATGCCTGTTACGAAAGGATTTGAAGAGTCTTTAAGACAATTTAAAGAGCTTGAAGAAGAAGTAGAACTTCAAGATGTATTACAATTTTTAGAGCAAATTCCGCCTTTAAAATACCCAATTAGTGCTGAGCTTGAAGCAAAATTACCAGAATATATTGGAGCTTTGATGTTAATTATTGCAAGAGTATTAAAAGAAATAGGAGCTGGTAGAAAACCTTCAAGTGAAGATATCGATAGATGCGAAAGAATCTTAGATTTAACTCTTTAATTTCTTTTTTTCTTTTTTTGCTCTAAACAATAAGTGTCAGTCGCTATTTGTGTAATAAAAAAAGTAGAAAAATTAAATTTTAAATTTTTCTACTATGTTTTTAAGCGTAATCACTCCTTGTTTTAAAGATTCACTAATTTTAGATATTTGATTTGAAATTTGTAGGTTAATATTTGAAATAGAAGTTAAATTTTTAGCGTGAGTGATTAATTGTTTTGAATGATGAGCCATAATGGTTACGTTTTTTGTGGCTTCTTTTGCGTAGGTTATGTTTTCTTTATTAATGGTAAGTATTCCTTTTAAATCAAATTCGATTTTTTTTGTTTGCTCTGCAATTTCATTCATTTTTGCTGAATTTTCGTTTATTTCTTTCGTTGTTTTTTCAATAGTGGAAGTAATGGTTTTTATAATTCTTTCAATATCGGATAGACTTTCGGTGCTTTTTTCGGCTAAATTCCTAATTTCATCGGCAACTACTGCAAATCCTCTACCATGCTCTCCCGCTCTTGCCGCTTCAATTGCCGCATTTAAAGCCAATAATTCCGTTTGTTCTGTAATATCGGAAATGATTTTTAAGACGTTTTTAATTTCTTCTGTTTGATTATTTAATTTATTTAGTGTTTGATTTAAGGTTAATTCTTTTTCATTTATTTTTATAATCTCTTCAATTGTTTTGTTTAATTCTTTTGCAAATTTTTCTAAAAATTCCGATGTTTGAATTAAAGTTTTTGTGGTTGAGGCTACTGATTCTTCCGTTTTATCGAGATTTTTTGATAGCGCTTCAGAAATGTTTGAGATGTCTTTTGCTTCTTTGTTTGTTTGTTTAATGGTTTCGTTTAGTTCTTTTATTACTTTTTCCAGTTCAAACGAATTATTTTTAATAATATTAGAAATTTCTTGAATATTTATTATTATATCTTTTACGTTTCTAATAAATTTGTTTATATATTCCGCGGCTAGTCTAATTTCGTTATTTTGTTTAATTTCTATTTGTTTAGTTAAATCTCCATTTCCTTCGCTTATCTCTTTTGAAATTTTTATAAATTCGTTAATAGGTTTAATTACGTAATACTTTAACAAGTAATAAGCTCCTATTTGTATTACAATGGCTATAATAATATGTTCCATTGCCGTTTCTAAAAAATTTTCTGGAGCCGTAAAATAAGTGTATATTAAAAGCAAAACGGAAGTTAATATATTTATAAATAGAAGTTTTAGGTTAAAATCTTTTACTATTGAATGCATTATTGTTTCCTTATATGAAATGATTTTGTAAGATTTAAGTCGTTAAAAAGTTCGTATAAAATATCGTCATGGACGCTAATATAAATGTTTTTGCCGCTATCTTTTAGTTTTTCTAAAAGAGATATTATGCTAGAAGGAAAAGCAAAAGAATTTTTTATTTCTATTTCTATGTTATTATGGTTTTGAGCGATTTCTTTTATTGTGTTTTTTACTTTTTCTGCATCGTTAATAGTAACAATTGGATCTAATATAATAATTTTGTTATTTTCTTTTTCAATTTTCATTTTTATTCCTTATAAGGATTTTAACTTTATTTGCATTTTTATTAAATAATAAGACATCGCATAGAGATTTTATTATCTTATATCCTCTTCCGTGATATTTACAATTTATTTCATCTAAAATTTTAGGATCAAAGCCTTCGCTTTCTTCTTCAAATAAAATTTTAATAAAATTTTCGTTTTTATACAATGAAATTTTTAATTTAATTTTGCTTGAAGGTTCCATTTGTTTTATAAATTCTTTATTTTTTTTATCTTCAATTTTATAGAGAGCGTGTTCTAAGGTATTTGTTAAAAGTTCGTGTAAAATGTAGTGAATTTTGTTTTTTTGTGAAATTTCTAAGCTAAAAAATTCTTTTAAAATTTTGTCTATATCTTTCGAATTTGATATTGTATATTCTTTGGCAAATAATAAAGTAAAATTATCTTTAAAAAAGTGAATAATTGAAATATCGTCGTTTTGATTTGCGTTTGCTTCAAAATCTGTTATAAGATTTTTTAAATAGGAATTCTTGTAAATTTTTATAAATCTTGCGTAATAAGGTTTATTTTCGTTTTTTAGCGGTGCTTCTACTAAGCCATCGCTTAAGATGTAAAATTTTGAAGGAAGAGGAATTTTGTCTATTTTTATAGAAGTAGTTTTTTTAGAAATTGGCTGATTGTTTGATAAAATTTTTTGAGTATCTGTATAAATTGGAAACATTCCAAAATTTGCATAATATAGTTCGTCTTCTTTAATATAAACAATAATGGCACATAAAACTTCTTCTTCTAAAAGAATGGATTTTGCATAATTGTAAAAATCATTTATTAATCTATAAAAGTTAAAATCATTGTATTCTACTGCTTTTTTTATTGCATATTCTAAAAAACTTACGCTATTAATTGCCGTTAAAAAGGCACTAAGACCTTTTCCCATTGCATCTATTATTCCTAAGATATATTCATGTTTGTTTATATAAATCGAAAATAAAGTATCTCCGTTTAGAATGTCTTTTGGCTTATAATAAGTTTCTATGTTGTAATTATCCTCGAAAAAATTGCTAAGTTCATTTTTTATTAATTTTTTGTGTTTTAATTTCGTTATATTTTCTTGATAATCTTTATATTCTAAAATTTTTTGTAACAAAATATTTTTTTGTTTTTCTTTATTTTTAAGTTCTACCAATTTTTCGAACATTCTAAGTTTTGCTTTTAACTCTATAAAATCTATGTCTTTGTTTAAAAATTCATCAATTCCTGTTTCTAAGGCTTTTTGTTTAATTTCTTTTGCTTTTGAAGAAGTTAGCATTACTAAAATGGCTTCTTTGGTAATGTTTTTAATTTCTTTTGCTACTTCTATTCCCGTAGTTGTTTTCAGAAGATAATCGATGAAAATGACGTCTATTTCATTTTCTTTTAAAAATTTTATTAATTCGTTTTCGTTGCTAAAAGTATAAATATGTTTGTATCCAAGATTGTTTAGTAAAGTCTTAAATAAGTTTAAAAAAGATTTGCTATCGTCAACTATTGCTATTTTCATGGCTTAACTCTTTTGCTAAGTATTTTGCGGTATATGAAATATTTTGATATTTTTCAATTAATTCTTTTACGCTTCCAGTAGCTATTACTTTTCCTCCTTTACTTCCTCCTTCTGGACCCATATCTATAATATAATCGGCATTTTTTATAAAATCTAAATTATGTTCAATTACAATAACGCTATTTCCTAAATCTACAAGATGCTGAAGAACTTGCATTAAATTATCGATGTCTTTAAAGTGAAGTCCAGTGGTAGGTTCGTCTAAAATATAAAGAGTATTTCCAGTATCTTTTCTGCTAAGTTCTTTTGCAAGTTTTATTCTTTGAGCTTCTCCGCCGCTTAAGGTAGTTGCACTTTGTCCTAAAGTAATGTATCCAAGCCCAACGTCTTTTAAGGTTTTTAGTTTTTGTTTTATTTTTGGTATTTTTTCGAAAAATTCATATGCTTCATCTACACTCATTTCCAAAACGTCTGCAATTGATTTGCCTTTGTATTTTATTTCCAATGTTTGTTCGTTGTATCTTTTTCCTTTACATGCTTCGCAAGTTACCATAACATCAGGTAGAAAATGCATTTCTATTTTTATTTGACCTTCTCCTTTACATACTTCGCATCTACCACCTTTAACATTAAAGCTAAATCTTCCGGGAGTATAGCCTCTAAGTTGAGCTTCTGGAGTTGAGGCAAAGAGGGCTCTAATATCATCAAATACTCCGGTGTATGTTGCTGGATTGGAGCGAGGGGTTCTTCCAATTGGACTTTGGTCAAGGTAAATTACTTTATCTAGTTGCGTAAGACCGGTTATTTCAACGCCTTTTACTTTTTGAATTTTGTGAGCGTGATTTAATATTTCTTTAGCAACTGGTAAGAGGGTTTGTAAAATTAACGAACTTTTGCCGCTTCCGCTAACACCAGTTACGCATACTAAATTTCTTAGAGGTATTTTTACGCTTAGGTTTTTTATATTGTTGATATTTACATTTTTAATTTCTATCCACTCTTTTTGAGGTCTGTTTTTTTGATAGTTTATATCTTTTTCATATTTTAAATATTTAGCGGTTAGAGTATCGCTTTTTAATAACTCATCAACACTTCCTGAAAAAACGATTTCGCCTCCATATTTTCCAGCTCCAGGACCTATATCTACTATGAAATCTGCATTAAGTATGGTTTCTCTGTCGTGTTCGACTACAATTACTGTATTTCCTTTGTCTTTAAGATTTTTTAAAGTATTTATAAGTTTTAGAGTGTCTCTTTCATGAAGTCCAATGCTTGGTTCATCTAACACGTACATAACTCCTGTTAATCCGCTTCCTATTTGAGAAGCTATTCTTATTCTTTGGCTCTCTCCCCCGCTTATCGTTCTTGCATCTCTATGTAAGGTAAGATATCCAAGTCCTACGTCTACAAGAAAAAATAATCTTTCTCTAATTTCTTTTAAAATAGGTTCAGCAATTAGTTTTTGTTGCCTATTTAAATATTCGAAATTTTTTTCGTTATTAAAGAATTTATAGGCTTCTTCTATTGGCATTGAAACGATTTCTGCTATGGTTTTTCCCGCTACTTTAACCGCTAAGGATTCTTTTTTTAATCTAAACCCATTACATTCTTTACATGTGCTCTCGCTCATAATTTCGCTTATATCATTATCTTTGTATAAATCTAAAGCAATTTGTCTAAGTCCTGGCCATTTTTTTGAAATTTTATGTTTGCCATAATAAAATTCGATTTCGTAAGCTGTTCCGTTTAAAATTAATTTTTTTTGATATTCATCAAGTTCGTAAAAACTTTTATTCATATCAACTCCAATTTCGTTACATAACGCTTTGAAAAACTCTTGATAATATTTTTTGTTAAACCCCCAAATTAGTGGAATTGCTCCTTGATTTAGAGGTTTATCTTTTATGACTTTTTCTAAATCAAGAGTATAAGTAACTCCAAGTCCATCACATTTAGGACATGCGCCTTTTGGAGAATTAAACGAAAAGCTTTGAGGTTCGAGTTCTTCAAAACTAACTTTACAATCAAAACAGGCTAAATGTTCGCTATAATGAATAAAATTTTTATCAAGCCCTAATTCTTTTGCGTTAAGTATTTCGATTTCCACTTCTCCAAAACTTTTATTAAGGGCTCTCTCAACGGCTTCTGCTATTCTCGAGCGATTTTCTTCTTTAATTACGACTCTATCTATTACTGCTTTGATAGTATGTTTTTTTGTTTTTTTAAGCTCTATTTCTTCATCAAGTCTTACTATTACTCCGTCAATATAGGCTCTAATTATTCCTTCTTTTCTTAATTTTTCGATTAAATCGGTAAATTCTCCCTTTTTTTCTTTTACTAAAGGAGCATAAATGATAATTTTTGCTCCTTGAGGTAATTTTAAAACTTCATTAATTATGTCTTGAGGAGTCATTTGCGTAATTTTTTTTCCGCATAAATGACAATGTTGAATTCCTATTCTTGCATATAAAAGTCTTAAATAATCGTATATTTCCGTAACCGTTCCAACGGTAGAGCGTGGATTTTTTGAAGTTGTTTTTTGATCTATTGCAATTGCTGGAGTTAATCCTTCTATTTTATCAACTTCCGGTTTTCCCGTTTTTTGTAAAAATTGTCTTGCATAAGAGCTTAAAGATTCTATATATCTTCTTTGACCTTCGGCATATAAAGTATTAAACGCCAAAGAGCTTTTTCCAGAGCCTGAGAGTCCGGTAAATACTACTAAAGAGTTTTTTGGAATTTCAAGATTTATATTTTTTAAATTGTGTTCTCTTGCTCCGATAATTTTTATTTTATCCATTATGCTCCTTTTTAAATTATAAGAAGAAATTATATCAAAGTTAAGATAATTCGATGGAGTAAATAGAAAAAAAATAGACTATCATTTCTGTTAAATATAGTTTCCATATTGGTTGAGGTTTATAAAGTTCAGTTTTTATTTGTTGATATTCTGAATAGGTAAGAGTAGTAAAAATTCTTTTTATTACTATGTCTATATAATCGTCCATATCATCGGTTTTAAGAGAAATGAAAATGTGCCTATATACAAAAAAAATTTCCATTGTAAAAAGTATAATTAATACTATATCTACTTTTTGAAGTAAAAAGATCTGAATTAAAATAATTTCAAACATGTAAAAAATTAAAAGATATCCTAAAATTGGATAATGATTTTTTAAATAATATAAAGCAAAAATTTTATCGGCTGCCGATTTTATGTTAAAGCTTTGTAAGATGTAAATTCTAAAAGCAACAATAAGCGTTATTAAAATTTCTGCTAAAAGTTTTAGATCCATTTATTTCCTTAAAAATATAATTTATACATTGTAGCGAAAAATACTAGAATATACCAAGTAAGAAGAATTTTTTTATGAATTTTTGGATTTATTTTATGATAAGCTTTTGTGCCAAAATATGTTCCAATTAGACTTGCTAGTCCTATTGTAAATCCTTCTAAATAGTTGATGTGTCCGGCGATTGATTGTGAGATAAACGCCGAAGTTGAAGAAAATGTTACAAAAAATAAACTTAAAGATACGGTTGTTTTTAGTTTGTATTTTAGAAATCCAACTAATATAGGAGTAATTAAGATAGCTCCTCCAACTCCTATGCTTGCGCTTATTATTCCTACGAAAAATCCTATAAAAAATAGTTTTTTATTATCTATTGGAGGTTCAAATTCTTCTTCTTTTACGGTGATAAAAAATCTTATAATGGCAATTAGTACTACGCTTAAAAATATAGCTCCAAGAATTTTCGTAGGTAAGATTTTTAAAATAATTCCGCTTAAACTTGCTCCAAGAGCTCCTCCGATGGCAAGAGAAATTCCGCTTTTTATTTTTAACAAACCTTTTTTATAATTAAGAAAACTTCCATAAATTGAGCTTAACATCATTTGCGTAATGCTTATTCCAACGGCTTCTTTAAAAGAAAATCCTAAAAATAATAAAATAGGAACTAGTATAGTTCCCCCTCCAACTCCTAAAAATCCGCTAAAAAATCCGACTATTATTCCAATAAAAATTGCACTTATCAAATCGTTCCTTTTTTGATAAAATTATATCAAAGGAGGAGCGATGGATTTGATAATAAAAAAAGCGGTTGAGAATTTTGCTGAAATTTTGGGATTGGAGCTTAGTGAGTGTAGTGATGAAAATATCAACGGATTTGTTTCTAAGATAGAAATTAAGGGCGATAGAAATTATTTTATTTATGTAGTGGTTCCAGAACAAAAATTAGAACTTGTAAGCGAAATTTTACTTGGAGATAAAGATGCTTACGATTTAGAAGATTTAACAAAAGAGATAGCTAATTTAATAGTTGGCAATTCAAAAGTAATAGCGGGAGAAATGGGAGTTGATTATAATATTTCTACTCCCGAATTTCTAGGAGAATATAATGAAACTATAGAATTTGATGAATTTAAATGTTTTCAAGTAAATGGAGTTAGGTTTTTTATTCTCTTAAGGAGAATTAATGGCTAAAAGTGACGAAAAGAAAGAAGAAATTGATGTTGAAGAATTAATTCCTGATTATGAAAATTTGATAGATACCGAAGTTGTATTTGAAAGTGATCTTGGAAGAGTAGAGATGACAATAAGAGAGATACTTGCTCTTCAAAAAGGAAGTATAATCGATTTGAAAAAACCGGCTGGAGAAAGTGCAGAAGTATATGTAAATGGTAGAATTATTGGCAAGGGAGAAGTTATGGTTTATGAAAAAAACCTTGCTATAAGGCTTAATGAAGTGTTGGATGCAAATTCTTTGATTTATTATTTAACGAAAGAAGGAAAATGAAAAAAATTGTTTTTTTGTTTATTGGAGTTTTTTTATTTGGAGCTAGTTTAATAAATGTGGATTTTTTTAATCATAAAAACTTTATAGATGTGCTTTTATCTTTTGATTCTAAGTTTAATGGCAAAATCGTAAAAATTGACAATCATACTTTTTTGTTAAAAAACGTTACTTCAAATAAAGAATTTTTAAAAAATTTTGAAAAAGGATTTTTAAAGAGTATTAATGTAAAACCTACTCGCGATGGAGTTTTGGTTAAATTAAAAACTGATGAAAATGCTAAAATTTCTTTTGCTTTAACCCCAGAGGGGTATGGAATAAGAATTAGAGTTTTAAATACAAAACCAATAAATGAAATTAAGACTTTAACTCAAAACAATCCGCAAAGTACTTTAGATTATTTTACTTATATTATAATATTTGCAATTTTAACGATATTAGCCGTAATTTTGTGGATTGTTAAGAAAAATCAGAAACTTCCTATAAAAAAATCTGATATTTCTATGGGAATTTTAATTCAAAGACCAATTGATGCGAAAAATAAAATAGTTTTGTTTGAATTTAACAAAAGAAAATATTTGCTTTTAATAGGAAATACCAATTTGCTTTTGGATATTTTCGATGAAGAATTACAAACGGTAAAAATTGAAAATAGTAAAGATTTTGATGAATTTTTGAAACTTAATAATAAAATGGATGAAATAAGAAGATATATTAAAAATGCTGAAAAGTTAAAGGAGTTTGATGAAACAGTTTGATGTAATAGTCGTTGGTGGAGGACATGCTGGAGTTGAGGCAGCGGCAGCTGCGGCTAAAATGGGTAAAAAAACTCTTCTTCTTACGATGCTTGTTGAGCAAATTGGAGCTGCTAGTTGTAATCCGGCTATTGGAGGTTTGGCAAAGGGGCATTTGGTAAAAGAGATAGATGCTCTTGGTGGTTTAATGGCTTTAGCAACGGATAATGCTGGAATTCAATTTAGAGTACTTAATGAAAATAGGGGACCTGCAGTTAGAGGAAGTAGGGCTCAGATTGATATGGATAGATATAGAATTTGGATGAGAACCCAAATTCTTAATACACCAAATTTAGAGGTTGCTCAAGAAATAGTTGAAGAAATTTTAGTTAAAAATTCTAAAGTGTATGGCGTAAAGACCAATCTTTTGAACGAATATTATGCTAAAGCGGTGATTTTAACTACCGGAACTTTTATGAGAGGTCTTATGCATTTTGGACCGGTAAAAATTGAAGGCGGTAGATTTCATGAACTTCCTGCTAAAAATATAAGCAAATCTCTTGAAAATCTTGGATTTAAGCTTGAGAGGTTAAAAACTGGAACTACTGCAAGAATAGATGCAAGAAGTATTGATTTTTCCAAAATGGAAGTTCAACACGGAGATCCAAATCCTAAACCTTTTTCTTTTAGAACTGATAGAAAAAATTTTAATCCAAAGCAACTTCCGTGTTTTATTACTTATACAAATGAAAAAACTCATGAAATTATTAGAGGTAATTTCCATAGAGCGCCTCTTTTTACTGGACAAATTGAAGGAATTGGTCCAAGATATTGTCCAAGTATAGAAGATAAACTTAATAAGTTTCCTGATAAAGAAAGACATCACGTCTTTGTTGAGCCTCAAACAATGGAAGCAACGGAATATTATTTAAATGGGCTTTCAACTTCTCTTCCTATGGATGTTCAAGAGGATTTTATTCATTCGATTCCTGGACTTGAGAGAGCAAAAATAGTTAGATTTGGGTATGCAATAGAATATGATTTTATTCAGCCTACAAACTTAAAACATTCTCTTGAAACAAAAGAAATAGAAGGACTTTTCTTTGCTGGACAGATAAACGGAACGACTGGATACGAAGAAGCCGCGGCTCAAGGAATAATGGCGGGAATTAACGCAGCTTTGAAAGTTGATGGTAAAGAGCCTATAATTTTTAGAAGAGATGAAGCTTATATTGGTGTTTTGATTGATGATTTAGTTACAAAGGGAGTGGATGAACCTTATAGAATGTTTACAAGTAGAAGCGAATATAGACTTCTTTTAAGAGAAGATAACGCTATTTTAAGATTGGGAGAAGTTGGATATAAACTTGGGCTTTTGGATGAAGAAACTTATAGAAAAATAGAAGAATTAAAAGAAGAAATAGAAAAAGGAATGAAGATATTAAACGAAACTTTTGTAACGCCTAATAAACAAATTAATGCGTTACTTGAAGAGATGGAAGAAGAAAAAATTCAAAGTAAGATGGAGCTTAGGAAAATAGCGGCTCGTCATACTTTTAATAAAGAAAAACTTTTAAAACTTGTGCCTGAATTTAAAGAACTTAGCGATGAAGCGATTGAACAAATTTTAATTGAGAGTAGATATCATCATTATATTGAAAAACAAAAAGCTCAAATCGATAAAATGAAAGAAATGTTAAGCGTAAAAATTCCTGAAGATTTTGAATATAAAAATATTCCTGGACTTAGCAGAGAAATTGTAGAGAAGCTTGAAAAATATC
>JAMORJ010000087.1 GCA_027063595.1 Nautiliaceae bacterium
GAAAAAGACGAAAAAGATTTAATTTTTGGAGCTAAAAACCAAGTTGATATTGTAGCTATATCTTTTGTAAACAACAAAAACGACATTTTAAAAGCAAAAGAAATATTAAAAAGCGTTAAGGCAAATCCATGGGTAATAGCTAAAATAGAAACAAAAAAAGCAGTAGAAAATCTTGACGAAATTTTAGAAGCCGCCGACGGAGTAATGGTTGCAAGAGGAGATTTAGGAATAGAAGTTGGAATAGAAAAAGTTCCAGTAATTCAAAAGAAAATTATAAGAAAAGCAAATAAATTAAAAAAACCCGTAATTACGGCAACCCAAATGCTTTTATCAATGGTAAATTCGCCTTTTCCAACAAGAGCAGAAGTTAGCGACGTAGCAAACGCCGTTATGGATGGGAGTGATGCTGTAATGCTTAGTGATGAAACAACTGTTGGAAAATATCCTATAAAAGCAGTAGAAACTCTTGTAAAGATTATAAAAGAAATCCAAAGTATTTATCCATATTATAAAAAATATGAAATAGAAGATGATGACGCAATAGCTCTAAGCGTATCAGATCTTGCCAAATCAATAGAACCAAAAGCAATAATATCTTTTACAAGTTCCGGAACAACCGTTAAAAGCATAGCCAAGTATCGTCCAAAAGCTCCTATTTTTGCAGTAACTCACAGTAGAGAAACAAGCAGAAAATTAAAACTTGTTTGGGGAGTTGAAGAAATTTTTGAAATGCCAAAAATTAAAGATCCAGAAAAATTAATAAATAAATTTTTAGATGTCGCAAAAAAATTAAATATTTTACAACCTAAAGACAAAATAATCGTTACAATGGGAAGCATTATCGGAAAAGAAGGAACTACCAATATGATTAGAATAATAGAAGTTTAAATAATTTCTTTATCGATAAAAAATTCAATTTCTGGAAAATTCTTCTCTAAAAATCTCTCTATATTTCTAAAAATTTCCTCGGCTTGTTTTTCGTTATGAGCCAAATAACAAATAGCTAGACTCGCTTCTTTAGGATATTCACCGGAAATATCAATAATTGATAAATTAAATTTTTTAAGTCTATCTTTAATAGAATTTACAATTTTTCTTCTTTCTTTTAAAGAAAAAACGAAAGGCAAATCAAAATCGAGAATAATATTAACTATTACCACTACAATCCTTACAAATTCCGTAGATATAAAGCTCTTTTTGAGAATTTGGATAATATTTTTCTATTTCTTTATCGATAACCTTGCTAAATTCAACATCTTCTATTTTTCCGCATTTTTTACAAATAAAATGAGCATGAGGTTCTTTTGTTATTTCAAATTTTGGTTTTTGATGAAGACAAACTTCATTTATCACATTTTCTTCTTTTAAAGCATTTATATTTTTATAAATAGTAGCAAGAGAAATACTTGGAAACATTTCTTTTATATTTTCGTAAATCTCCTCTATACTTGCATGTCCTTTTTTATCAAGCTCTTTTAAAATAGCAAGCCTTTGAGGAGTAATTTTTAAATTTGATTCTTCTAAAAGCATTTTATAACTTTTCATTAAATTCCTTTTTTTTCTTTTTTTCTTTTTTCTAAACCCCCTGCTTTAGAAAAAAGAAAAAAGAAAAAGGAAAAAATTAAGAGTTTTTAAATGCTTTTACCATTTCTTCCATTTCTTTTAAATCTTTTTCATCAATAATATCTTCTAAGCTTACATATTTTCCAACGTTTCCTGTCATTGGTTCAATATCAGTATTAACAGGAAGAGTTTTTTTACCAGGTTTCCAGTTAGCCGGGCATACTTCTCCAGTTTTATACGCATGTTGATGAGCAATAATTTGTCTTATAAATTCTTTTACGCTTCTTCCAACAGGTGGAGCTTGAACTTCTTCAGCTACTATTTGTCCATCTGGATTAATTAAAAATCTTCCTCTAAGAGCAAGTCCCGCTCCTTCAATCATTACTCCAAACTTTCTTGTTACTTCTCCACTTGGATCTGCTGCTATTGTAAGTTTTAAATCTTTAAGCAATGGTTCAGTTTCTACAAATCTTTTATGTGAAAATTTAGTATCAGTTGAAACCGCTAAAACTTCTACTCCAAGTTCTTTTAAATATGGTAAAGCAGCATTCATAGCCGCAATTTCAGTTGGACATACAAATGTAAAGTCAGCCGGATAAAAACATACTACTGTCCATTTTCCTTTATAATCATCGCTACTAACTTCTGTATAGTGTCCTGTTGCTGCATCATAAGCTTCCATTTTAAATTCTGGCATTTGTTTTAAAACAAGTACCCCTTCTTGAGTTTTAATTTCTTCCATTTTTACCTCCTTATTTTCATTTGTTATTTCTTTTGTATCTTTTTCGCATGCCATTTGGCACCTCCTAATCCTTTTTTACAACAAAATTATAATTAAAAAAAATTTTTTTGTCAAGAAAAAAAACAAAAAGAAAATTTTTTTCGATTAAAATAATTTATCAAACTCTATATTATAAAACAAGTTAGGATGTTCTGTTTTTATTTTCTTTACTATTTCTTTAATACTTTTATCAGAATTTTTCATTTCTTCCAAAACTACTGCTCTTACATCTTCATAATCTATAGGAAATGCGCTTAAAATTTCTTTTTCTAATTTTAAATCGATATTTTCTTTCATTATTTTTTTCAAAAGATTCATCATTTCTATATATTCATCATAATCCAATACGACTTTCAACTTCTCATCCGGAGTTATCATAAGCCAAAGAGAAGAATTAATATCTCCCTCAATTACTTCAAATTCTTTACACTTAACAACCGCTTTTGCTTCTATCTGTTTTGCCATTTTGCTAGCCAAACCATCAATCCTTTCTGAGCGTGAAGTCTATTCTCCGCTTCTTGAAAAATTTCTTTAGCATGTTCTTCAAAAACATCTTCACTAACTTCATATCCCCTATAAGCAGGAAGACAATGAAGAAATATTGCATCTTTTTTTGCTAAAGACATTAATTCCTTATCCACCTGAAAACCTTGAAAATCTTTTATTCTTTTTTCTTTTTCATCTTCTTGACCCATTGAAACCCAAGTATCGGTAGTTACTACATCGGCATTTTTTACAGCTTCTCTTGGATCATGTAAAAATTTAATTTCAGCTTTGCTTTCTTTAGAAAATTCCAAAGCTTTTTCTTTAATAAATTCATCAATTTCATATCCTTTTGGAGTTGCAATGTTTAAATTAAATCCCAGCTTACTTGCCAAAATAACCCAAGAGTTAGCCATATTATTTCCATCTCCAATATAAGCTACGGTAGTTTTTTTAGGATTTTCAAAATCAAATTTTTTAAACTCAATCATAGTCATTAAATCAGCAAGCAATTGAACTGGATGGCATAAATCCGTTAAACCGTTTATTACCGGTACTTTCGAATATTTAGCAAACTCAGCCAGTCTTTCTTGCCCAAATGTTCTAATCATTACCATATCAACCATCGAACTAATTACCCTTGCTGTATCTTTAATAGGCTCTCCTCTTCCAAGTTGAATATCCCTACTACTTAAAAATATTCCATTACCCCCAAGCTGATTAATACCTACTTCAAAAGAAACTCTTGTTCTTGTAGAGCTTTTCTCAAAAATCATTGCAAGTTGATAATTTTTAAGATATGGTTTAAAAATTCTTGCTTTTGTTTCTTTTTTTATAATAAAAGCCAAATCGATTATCTCTTTTATTTCTTTTTTAGAATAATCTATTAGCCACAAAAAATGTCTCAATTTTGATCCTTTGTATTTTATTAAGATATAATTTTATCAAAAAAAGGAGCGTTTTTGGAAAAATCACAAACAGCAAATCTCCCAACTAAATTTGGAAATTTTAAAATTATCTCATACAAAGAAAAAGATAAAGAACATCTTGTAATTTTTACTCCAAATTTGCCAGAAATTCCAATAGTTAGAATTCACAGCGAATGTTTAACCGGAGATGTTTTTGGTTCTTTAAAGTGCGATTGTGGAGAACAACTCGAAATTGCTCTAAAAACAATAGCAAAACAGGGAGGAATAATAATTTATCTTAGACAAGAAGGAAGAGGTATTGGACTTTTTAATAAAGTAAACGCTTATGCTCTACAAGATAAAGGATACGATACGGTTGAAGCAAACCATCAACTTGGATTTGAAGCAGACCTTAGAGATTTTAGTATAGTCGAAAAAATTTTAAAAGATTTTAACATTAAACAAATAAGACTTCTTACAAATAATCCAAGAAAAGAATTTGCTTT
>JAMORJ010000088.1 GCA_027063595.1 Nautiliaceae bacterium
ATATAGTAAAAGAACATATTCCTTTGTTTTGGAGAACAAAAGGGATTTATAATCCAAAAAATGTAAAAATAAAAATTACAGATAGATTTATTAATATAGTAGCAAAAAGAGTTCTTACTAAGATGGGAATGAGTATTCCAAATGATCCCGTTGAAATTTTTAGAAAAATTAATGAAGATGTTAGAAACATGAACGAGAAAGAGTTATTTAGTTTAACAAGAAATATAAAAGAGGATAAAGTTAATGGGTTTTATATAAAAAGATTTAATCCTCTTCCTGGAAGTGCTAAAAAAGCTGATTTTGGAGAAAAAAGGCATTATTTTTATAAAAACGAAGAAATTTCTTTTGCTATTCATAAAGGAGTTGATTTAGCAAAAATTAGACATTCAAAAATTTATGCAAGTAATTATGGAAAAGTAGTAGCTGAAAAATATATAGGAATTTATGGAAATACGCTAATTATTTATCATAAATTAGGACTTTATTCTGTTTATTCTCATACAAGCGCCTTTAAAGTTGGTGTTGGAGATAGTGTTAGAAAAGGAATGGTAATTGCTTTAACTGGAGCAACAGGAGCGGTATTTGGGGATCATTTGCATTTTGGAATTTATATTCAAGGTATACCGGTTCAGCCAATTGAATGGATGGATCAGCGTTGGATTAATACAAACATTGTAAAAATTTTTAAAGATGCAAAAAGGTTAATTTTACAATGAGGCAAAAGACTCTAAGAGTTTTTGAGATTGAAGATTACGAAAAGCTAAAAAATATTATTTCTTCGAAATTGCCTTTAATTAAAAATCACTTTTTTATGTTAAAAGAAAAAAACGAAGAAATTGAAAATTTGTTAAAAGAATATGGGCTTAATTATTTTATAGTAAATGGTTCTTCTTTTGTAAAAGAAGCAGAGGTTAAAGTAGTAGAAAAAGAAATAAAACTAAATACGAAAATTTTTGATAGAATTATAAGAAGCGGAGAGGAAATTGTAAGTAAGGAAAATTTGCTTTTTTTAAATAGAATTAACGCAGGCGCAAAAATAGAAAGTAGTGGGAATATAGAAATTTTTGATGAAAATGAAGGATTAGTTATTTGTAACGGAGATTATTTAATAGTAAAGAAAAATATTAAAGGAACGATAATATTTAATGGAAGTGATATAGGAGAAGTTAAAAAATTAACTTTTTTTTCAAAAGAAAAAATTAAGGTTATAGAATGAAACAAAGAACGATAAAAAAACCGGTAGAAATAGTTGGAATTGGGCTTCATAAAGGAGTTCCAGTAAAGTTAAGATTAGAGCCTTTAGGAGAAAATAGTGGTATAGTTTTTTATAGAAGCGATAAGGGAGTTAGTATTGAATTAAGTCCTAAAAATGTTGTGGATACTAAAATGGCAACGGTTCTTGGTAAAGATGGAGTAGTTGTTTCTACGATTGAGCACTTAATGAGTGCTGTTTATGCTTTTGGAATTGATAATTTAAGAATAGTTATTGATAATGATGAGGTTCCTATTATGGATGGGAGTGCGATAAGTTTTGTTATGATGATAAAAGAAGCTGGAATTGAGGAACTTAGTGAAAATAAAAAATTCATTAAAATTACCAAGGAAGTAAAAATAGAAGAGAATGGAAAATTTGCTCTTCTTAAGCCAAGCGAAAAAATTTCTTTTGATTTTGAAATTAATTTTTCTCATCCTATGATAGGCAATCAAAAGTATTATTTTGAATTTTCTACAAAAAATTATATTGAAGAAATTTCAAAAGCAAGAACTTTTGGCTTTTTAAAAGAAGTGCAGTATTTAAGGAGTATAGGTCTTGCTCTTGGTGGAAGTCTTGAGAATGCGATAGTGCTTGATGATAAAGGAATTTTAAACGATTCTTTGAGATTTCCTGATGAATTTGTAAGACATAAAATTCTTGACGCGATAGGAGATATGAGTTTGCTTGGGAATAATTTTATTGGAGAATATAAGGCAAAGGCAAGCGGTCATCATTTAAATCATTTATTGACTAAAAAAGTATTAGAAGAGAAAGCTTACGAAATAGTAGAGTTTAATGCAAAGGAAGTTGCTCTTGCAAAAGCCTTTTGTTGATGTTGTAGCGATTCCTATTTCTAAACCTTTGATTGTAGGAATTTATAAAGATAAAGAGCTTATTGAAGAGATAAAAAAAGAGGGAATGACAAGTGAAGTTTTGCCTGAGATTTTTGATGAAATTTTAAATAAATATGAAGTAGAGCATATTATTTATTCAAAAGGTCCCGGAAGTTTTATGGCTATAAAGCTCTCTTATGTTTTTTTTAAAACTTTGGAAATTACTAAAGGTATAAAATTATTGGCAGTTGATGGATTTTATTTTAATAATAACGCTCCTATTAAAGCGGTAGGGAATAGTTTTTTTGTAAAAAAAGAAGGTATAATTACAATAGAAAAAAATTTAAAAGAAGGAGATTTTTCTTTGCCTAAAAAGTTAGATTTTAGCGATTTTAATGAAGACACATCTCCTCTTTACGTTTTAAAAGCTGTATAAAGGTAGTTAATGGTTATTACGGTTCCGGCGACAAGTGCGAATTTAGGGCCTGGTTTTGATACTTTAGGATTGGCTCTTAATTTAAGAAACGAAATAGAAATTAAAAGATCGGAATATCCAAGTATAGAAATATATGGGGAAAATGCGGAATATCTTAGAACTCTTAAAAGAAATTTTTTTATCGATATTTTTAATGATATTTATAAAAATTTAACTGGTAAAAATGAGAATTTTTCTTTTAAATTTAATAATAAAATTCCACTCTCTCGTGGACTTGGGAGTAGTTCGGCTGTAATTGTTGCTGCTATTACTGCAGCTTACGAGATGGCGCAAGTTCCATATAAAAAAGATAAAATTATAAATCTTGCTTTAAATTACGAGCCTCATCCTGATAATATAACTCCAGCAACTCTTGGGGGATTTTGCGTCTCTAAACTTAAAAAGAATAAAGTATTTTTTTTAAAAAAGTTTATTCCTTCTAATTTAAGAGCAGTTATTGTAATTCCAAATAAGCCTGTTTCAACTCAAAAGAGCAGAAATGCTCTTAAAGCTTATTATTCTTTAAAAGATTGTGTAACTAATATTTCTTCTTCTTCTATGATTACAGCAGCTTTTTTTAGCGAAAAATTTGATATTTTAAGATATGTAGTAGAAGATAAAATTCATCAAGAAAATAGAATGAAAAATATGCCGGAACTTTTTAAAGTAAGAGAAATTGCCTTAAGAGAAGGGGCTTTAATGTCTACGCTTAGCGGTAGTGGTAGCAGTTTTTTTAATTTGGCTTATAAAGACGATGCGTATAATATATATAGTGCTTTAAAAGATAATTTTAAAGATTTTACCGTTAAAATTTTATATTTTGACAATGTGGGAGTAAAAGTATATAATTAAATGGAAAATGTAAAATGGAAAATGTAAAAAAAAAGCCTATTAGAATGTGCGTGGTTTGTAGAGGGAGGTTTTATCAAGAAAATCTTAATAGGCTTCAATGTAAAGATGGAAAACTTATTCATTTTAGCGGAATGGGAAGAAGTTTTTATGTATGCGCTTCTTGTATTAAGAAGAAAAAATTTGTAAATTATATTGCTAAAATATGTAGTATTTCAAAAGAAAAAGCAAGAGAAGAAATTTTCCATTTTCCATTTTCCATTGTAAATTAAATTAAAAGGAGTTTACTTGAAGATAAAAGTTAGCGAGGTAGCAAAAGAACTTGGATTAAAAAATAAAGAAGTTGTCGAAATAGCAAAAGAGCTTGGAATAAAAGCAACAATTAGAGGTAGTATCGAACCTATGGAAGCTATGAAGATTCAAGAATATTTGAAAAACAAAAATAAAAAAACAGAAGTTAAGGAAGAGGTAAAGCCTCAAAAGAAAGTTGAGGAGGAAAAACCAAAAAGAAGAAAAAGAAGAACTTTTGATGAGTTAATTAAAAAAACTCAAACTGGCATTAAAATAGTTAAAAAAGAAGAAAAAAAAGAAGAAATAAAAGAAGAAGAAAAAAAAGAAGTTAAAAAAGAAGTTAAAAAAACTAAACCTAAAAAAGTAACCACTAAAAAGCCTGTAGAAAAAGAACTTAAAATTGATGTTGATTTAGCCGAAATGGATGTTATTGAAGAAAATCAGGTTGAGCTTTTAGATTTATATTTTAACGATATTAATCTTCAAGATGAAGAAAAGCTTGAAGAAAAGGCTAAAAAACCAACGGAAAATAGGAAAGACGAAAAAAGAGAAATTAAGAGAAAGAAAAAGCCAACTGGTATTGTAAAAGAAAGTACAAGAAAGAAAAAAAAGAAAAAGAAAAAAGCAAAAGAAGAAGAGGTAATAAAAATACCAAAAGAAGTGAGAGTTTACGAGTTTGCTGAAATGTTAAAAATACCTTTAGAAGATGTATTAAATGCTTTAAGAGAGCTTGGAGAAGAAAGAGATAAAAACGATTTCTTAGGCGAAGAATATATTGAAACTTTGGCTGAAGAATTTAATAAAGAAGTGGAAATTTATGATCCTTTAGCAGAATTTGATTATGTTAAAAAATACGATCAGCAGTGTCCTGAAGAAGAATATACAACCCCTCGTCCGCCGATTGTTACAATTATGGGGCATGTTGACCATGGTAAAACTTCTCTTCTTGATAAAATTAGAAATACAAGGGTAGCAGCAAAAGAAGCTGGGGGAATTACTCAGCATATTGGTGCTTATATGGTAGAAAAAGACGGTAAAAAAATTACTTTTATCGATACCCCAGGACACGAAGCGTTTACGGAAATGAGAGCAAGAGGAGCAAAAGTTACCGATATTGCTGTTATTGTAGTTGCTGCTGATGATGGAGTTATGCCTCAAACTCGTGAAGCAATCGCACATGCTCAAGCAGCACAAGTTCCATTTATTATTGCAGTAAATAAAATCGACAAACCTCAGGCAAATCCGGATTTAGTAAAATCTCAACTAGCGGAAATGGGAATTACTCCAGTTGAATGGGGTGGAGATTATGAGTTTGTTCACGTAAGTGCAAAAACGGGCGAAGGAATTGATGATTTACTTGAGACTATATTGCTTCAGGCTGAGATGATGGAACTTAAAGCAAATCCAAAATGTCCTGCCAAAGCTTACGTAATAGAAAGTAGATTAGAAAAAGGAAAAGGTCCAGTAGCAACTGTAATTGTTAAAAATGGGACTCTTAAAAAACAAGATAGTTTTGTTTGTGGTAAAACATTTGGTAGGGTAAGACTTATAATTGATGATTTAGGAAAACAAAAAAAAGAAGTTTTACCAGGAGAGCCTGCAGAAATTACAGGTTTTGATGAAGTTCCTTTAGCCGGAGATACTCTTGTAGTGGTTGAGAGTGATAAAGTGGCAAAAGAAACGGCTGAAAAATGGAAAGAATATTTAGAGCAAAAAGAAAAATCAAAAACTACGAAAGCTACTTTAGAAGATCTTCAAAAAATGATTCTTGAAGGAAATCTTAAAAAACTTCCTGTTATTGTTAAGGCCGATACTCAAGGAAGCGTTGAAGCAATAAAAGGAAGTCTTGCTAAACTTAAAAATGAAGAAGTAAAAGTTGATGTTATTCATAGTGATGTTGGAGCTATTACTGAAAATGATGTAATTTTGGCAAAGGCTACTGAACCACATGCTGTAATTTTAGGATTTAATGTTCGTCCTACAAGTGGAGCTAAAAATAAAGCAAAACAGGAAGGAATTGAGATTAGAACATATTCTATTATTTATGATTTAATCGATGATGTAAAAGAGATGCTCTCAGGTCTTATGGCTCCAAAAATTAAAGAAGAAGTTACAGCGACGGTTGAAGTTAGGGAAGTATTTAATATTCCAAAGGTTGGAACAGTTGCTGGATGTTATGTAGTAGATGGCGTGGTTCATAGAGGAGATTATGTAAGAGTAATTAGAGATGGAGTGGTAATTTATGATTCTAAATTAGCAAGCTTAAAAAGATTTAAAGATGATGTAAAAGAAGTTGGTAAAGGGTTTGAGTGCGGTATTATGGTTGAGGGATATAATGATGTTAAGGTTGGAGATATTCTTGAGACTTATCAAAAAATAGAAGAGAAAGCTAAATTTGAATAATTCCTCTTCCTTTTCTTAAACTTTCCTTAAATTTGTTATAATTTCAGAAAAAGGATATAAATGGGCAAAAGTATTAAAGTCCAAAGGAAAGAATCTTTACTTAAAGAAGTAATACCTGAAGTTTTATCTCAAATGGGAGATGAAAGAATAAGAGGGCTTGGAGTCGTTGATGTGGTTTGTTCAAGAGATGGAAGCGATGCAAAAGTATATCTTGAAAAGAGTTATTTAAACGAAAAAGAACAAAGAGAAGCTTTAAAAAAATTAAAACAAGCAACGGGATATATTAAATCTCAAGCTTTAAAAACCACTGGATGGTATAAAGTGCCAAATCTTACATTTACTTTTGATGAACTGTTAGAACATGAAAATAGAATGGAAGAGCTGTTTGAAAAGATTAAGAAAAAATGATTTTTATAACAGATCTTGATAAAACTTTTTTAAGAAGCGATTTAAGTATTTCAAAGTTTAGCAGAGAAATTTGGAATAATTTTAAATATCCTTTAAGTGTAGCTACAGCAAGAAGCTATACGGGAGTTAAGAATTTGTTAAAAGGATTAAAATTAGAATTTCCTTTAATAGTTTTAGATGGAGCAATGGTAGTAGATAAGGATGGAAATCCAATTGAGATTCGTTCGATTGATAAAAAGCTGGCAAATGAGATAATTAACGAGGTTTATAAAAAATTTAAGGAATTTCCGTTAATTGTAGGATTTGATGAATTTGAAAAAGAAAAATTTTTATATCCTAAAACGCTTAATAAATATCAACTTGAGCTTCTTAGGATGTATAAAAATGATTCAAGAGTTTTTATGGAGTTAAAGGCTTTAAATCATAATCTTAAAATGGTATATCTTGGAGAAAAAAAGTTATTAGAAGAAATTGAAAAGTTTGTTAGAAATTTTGGAGTAGAGACTAAACTTACAAAAGATGCGTATATGGATTGCTATTTTTTAACAATTTTACACCCTCTTGGGGATAAAGCAAATGGACTTAAAGTTTTTGAAGAAATAATGGATATAGAACCAAAAGAGGTAACTGTTTTTGGAGATAGTATAAATGATTTAGGGATGTTTGAATATGCTGGAGTTTCAGTTGCGGTTAAAAATGCTCTTGAGGAAGTTAAAAAAAAAGCCAATGTGATTCTTGATAAAACAAATGATGAAGATGGGGTAGCATATTATTTAAAGGAGATAAAATGACAAGAGAAGAACTTAAAAACGTAATAAAAAATATTGTAGAAGATAATGGGTGTGAGCTTTACGATATTGAAGAGACTAAAGAAGGAGAAGATAAATATTTTAGAGTATATATTACAAAACCTGGAGGAGTTGATTTGAATGATTGTGTAGCTATTAACAATTTGCTCTCTCCAATTTTTGATGTTGAAGATCCTATAGAAGGAAAATACTTTTTAGAAGTTTCTTCTCCTGGGGTTGAGAGAAAACTTACAAAACCAGAGCATTTTGAAAAGAGTATAGGAGAGAATGTAAAAGTAACTACAAACGATGGTAAAAAAATAAAAGGGGAACTTAAAAGTTTTATTGATGGAGTTGTAGAAATTGGAAAAGAAAAAGTAAATTTTGAAGATATTAAAAAAGCAAAAACTTATGTAGATTGGAATAATTACAAAGGTCTTAAGTGAGTTTGTATTTTCCAAATGCGCTTTCTCCAAGCGGTTTTACTACCGCTACTTTATCTTCTACAAATGATAAAGAAGCTTCAAAAATAATAAAAGAAATTATTCAAAATTCTTACGATTCCGCTTTGGAAAAAGGCGTAAAAGCAAAAATAAAATTTATTTACGATATAATAGAAGTTAACAAAATTCCTTTTATTAACGAATACAAAAAAGCTATTAGCTTAATTGAGAAAGAAGATCTAAGCGAACAAGAAAGGGATATTTTAAACGAAATAAAAGAGAATTTAAACAAGACTTTTTTAGATGTTTTGTATATAGTAGATAATGGTGTTGGTTTTTTGAAAAAAAATCTTATTGCAATGCTTGGTGATGGAATAAGCGTAAAAAAAGAAGGTTCTGGTGGAAGTTATGGAAATGGTCATTTTAGTATGTTTAATTTGTCTTTTTTGAGGTATTTGCTTTATTTTTCAAAAACTAAAGAAGGCGAAATTTTTAGTGGTCATACTATTTTGAGAACTTTTAAAGATAATGGAAGTTTAAAAGATAAAAACGGATATATCTTAAAATCGCCAAAACCTTTAATTGAAGAAAATGATGTATTTATTAGGGCGATACCTTCATTTTTAAAAGAAAAACTAACAGGTGTAAATAGCGGTGCTGGTATTATGATTTTGGGTTTTAACTTTTTTTTAAATAAAGAAAATTGGGTTGATTTAATTAAGGCAAGTGTTGTTAGAAATTTTTTTGTAGCACTTGAGAGGGATAGGCTTGAAGTAGAAATAATAGAAAATAGAGTTCATAAAATAGATACTTTAAATTTTGATGTAATTTTTGAAGAGACAAGAAAAATTAACGTAAATCCAAGATATAACGAAGTTAAGCCTTTTTTGGAAGTATTGGATAAGGAAAAATATATTTGTAATACTAGTTTGGGAGAAGTTGAAATATATTTGGGTTCTTGGGATAAAACTAAACTTGGTATTTCAAGAAATGGGATGTATATTACCTCTAAACTTCCAGCTCCTCTTAGAGAAGGTGATTTTGTCGAATATAAACCTTTTGTTGCTTTGATTTTGCCAGAAAGCGTTGAGATTTCAAATTTGATAAAAAGAGCAGAAGGTCCTTTTCATGACGATATAAGTTTTAGACGTTTTTCTGATGATGATTTTGGAAAAGAAAAAAGAAAAAAACTAAAAAAAGTTTTTGAAGAAATTAACAGATTTATAAAATCAAAAGTAGAAAAAATCAATACTCAATCAATTGAAATTGAAATTCCTGAGTTAAATATTCCAATGTTAGAAAGTAGGCATGACAAAAAAGGCAAAAAAAGAGTAAATAAGCTCTCAAAAAAAAGAAAAAAACCTGTTATTGGTTCTGATGAAAAAATCGAAATTAACGTCGTATCAAAAAACAAAAATAGCAAAAGTAAGCTTAGAGTCGGGAAAGAGATACTTTTGAAAAAATTTTTGGCATTTAACGATATTGAAAATAAAAAACTGTATTTAAAGTTTCAGAGCGAATATAAAGATATTTTTATTAGGTTAAAAGTTGACGATGGAACGGATGAAACATGTGATGTAAGTACAAGCGGAGTTGATTTGGAAATTGTAAATGTTAAAGGAGCTAATTTAGAAGGTAAGTTTCTTTTGGTAAGAGATATAAAGGATGAGATTGAATTGATAATAGAGTATAAAGAAGCAAAAGGTGTAATTAATTATCAATTTTTTAAGGCTATTTCATGACTTTAACTACAAGTGCTTATCCATATCCGGTTTTGGAAGAAGAGAGATTTGATTATATAAATTCTACTTATCAAATAAAACAAATAAAAAGTGATAGTAAGCATATTTTTATCGAACATCATTTGGTTGGGGCTGATTTTATAGTGGATTTGCTTCAAAAAGGACTTGCGAAATTTGTAATAACCGTTGTTGTAAAAGATGCTCTTTTTAGAAAAACTTATGATGAAATTGAACAAACGATTTCCGTAAATAGAGTAGTTCAAAAAATTCCGCTTTTGTCAAATGAAATAAATCATTCTTTTTTTGCGCATGTAGTTTATGTTGGAGAAGATAGAGAATTTGAGTTGAATTATAAAAATTTGGATAAGTTTTGGATTGGTAGGAAGGTTAAGTTATTAAAAGGTAGCATATTAGCAAAAGATGGATGGAGAGATTTAGATTTTGGTGTTGGAGATATTTTAAAAATTATTAAAGATGATATTTCCATTTCATTTGATAGCGAAATAGAATACGAAAATGGAGGCAAAATAATTTGTAAAATGAATAAAGATCTTTTTGAAAAAGTTGTGATTAGAGGAAGTAAGGATTTACATGTAAGAAGTATTATTTCTCATATTCTTTCTCAAGCTTTATTTAAGTTATCAAAACTTGATGAAATTCCGAGTAATTTTAATTCAATTATTTATAAGCTAAAAGAAGAAGGAATTGATATAAAAAGTGATGATTTTGATCCTATAAAGGCTTCTTTAGTTATTTTACCGCATGTTTTAGGAGATTTAGATGCTTGAATTACAAAAATTAAAGGATGAAGAAAAATATTTATTTTTAAAAAGCCTTTTAGATAAAGAGGAATTTTTAGATTTTATTGAAGTTTTTGTTGAGGAGGATTATAAAGTTAAGTTTAATCCAAATTTTAAACTTTCGGAGTTTGAGTTTCAATACATTCCTATGGATTTTTATAAGGAAATTTATGATCATTTGAAATTTAACGAATTGGATGCTTCAAATTATAAAAATTGGTTTTATGTAAATTTAGAAGCTGTTAAAAATGACATTATTAAACCTTATTATTTTGCTTTTAGCAAAAAAAACAAAGAACCTCTTAGAAATATTACAAGAGCTCTTAGGGAGTATGAAAAAGGAGAAAAGAAATTTTTTTATGAAATTTTTAGAGCTGTTCTTAGAAGAATGTTTGGTATGATAAAAGAAAGAGGTAGAAAAGGAATTTTTCAGGATGTTCCATTTAGTATAGCTTGGTGGAAATATCATTTATTTTTAATTAGTTTGGAATATGTAAACAATGAAAAAATATTGGAATTTTTATATGAAAAAGCGACTTTTTATAATCAATTGGTAGAAAAAATGGGATTTACTTTAACGGTGTTAGCTGATAGGAAACTTTTGGCTGCTTTATTAGATTATGCTGCTTACAATGGAGTAAAAAAAGAGCTTGTAAAAGATGTGGCAATGGTCTCTTCGATTAGAAGTTTTGGAGCACTTAATGTAGATGAGATTCAAAAGATAATAAAAGGGCTTTAATGTATATAGATAAATCACATAGTAATATGCCTCATGTTGTTAAGTTTTCGGGAGGTAGAAGCAGTGGTTATATGGTATTAAAACTTATTGAAAAAGGGCTATTGGATAAGAAAAGAGGAGATGTTGTTATTTTTAATAATACTTCAGCTGAACATCCAAAAACGTATGAATTTGTTAAACGAATAAAAAAAGAGGTAGAAAGTGCCGATATCCCTTTTTTTATTTTAGAGTTTCAAACTTTTGAAGATATGAAAAATGGGATTTATGATAGATATAGAAGTTATAGAATTGTAAACGAAGAGGAGTTTTCGAAAAAAAATCCTTTTGGGTATAAAAAAAATATGGAAATTTTTGAGGAGTTTATTTCTTTTTTAGGATATACTCCAAGTTTTTATAGTGGAAGAATTTGTTCTAAATATTTAAAAAAAGACGTAACTGAAGAATTTATAAAAGATTGGCTTGATTTTTTAAAATTTGGAATAAATATTCAAAGAAAAGGGCATTATAGAAATAAAGTTATGGTAGATTTTAAAAAAGTTTATAAAAAACACGAAAAAAGCGGAGGTAAAGTTCCTTTTGAAATTTTTAAGAGAAAAAAAGAATATTGTTATTTAAAATCTCCTTTAGTTAGAGAGGCTCAAAATTTTCAAGATTTTACTAATGTAGAACTTAAGAGAGTAGATTATAATGGAAACGAAGTAGTTTTATTAATTGGGTTTAGAAAAGATGAAGGATATAGATTAAAAAGAATTGAAGATAGATTAAATCTTAATGAAAAGATTGAATATTACGTAAAAGAAGAAAAAGAGCATATTTATATGCCTTTAGTGTTTTGGAATGTAACAAAAGATGAAATATTTAGTTTTTGGGATAAGTTTAAATTTGATTTGGAGCTTCCAAGGGACGGAATTTATGGAAATTGTGTTTACTGTTTTATGAAAGGATTGGAAAAATTAAAAAGGATTAAACCTTCAAAAGAAACTAAAGCTCTTGATATAGATTTTTGGGTTGAGATGGAGAAGAAATATCAAAGAAATTTAATTGAAGAAAAGAGAAATAGAAAAAAAGATGTAGAGATAATAAATTTTTTTGGAGTAGAGAAAGAGATGTCCTATGAGGTTGTTAGAGAACATATTTACTCTAATTTTAAATGAAGCTTGGAAATATCAGTTTTTAACCTATCCTAATCCTGCCGTTGGCTCAGCTGTTGTTGTAGAAAATGAGATTTTTGTTGGAGTTCATAAAAAAGCAGGAGAGCCTCATGCTGAGGTAAATGCTCTTTGGAAAGCGTTTAAGAGATTTTATAAAACGCCAGAACTTAAAACTTCTAAGGAAATTCATGAATATTTAATTAAATATCATAACGGATTTTTTAATAAAGCCAATGTTTATGTTACTCTTGAACCTTGTTCTCATATTGGTAAAACTCCTTCTTGTGCTAATTTACTTAGAATTTTAAAACCAAAAAGCGTGACAATTGGATGGAGAGATCCAATAAAAGAGCATTCAGGCGGGGTTGAAATGCTTAAAAACGAAGGAATTGAAGTTAAGGTTTTAAATGATAAAAGATGTTTTGATTTAATTGAGCCTTTTATTAAATGGCAAGAAAGATTTGTGTTTTTTAAGCTAGCTCAAAGTTTTAATGGTAGTATTAGCGGAGGATATATAAGTAGTGAGGATTCTTTAAATTGGGTTCATAAAGTAAGAGATAAAATAGATTTGCTTGTAATTGGCGGGAATACTGTTAGAATCGATAGACCAACTCTTGATAGTAGAAGAGTAAAAGGCAAAGCGCCTGATGTTTTGATCTATTCGAGAAGAAAAACGTTTGATAAAGACATTCCTCTTTTTAATGTGAAAAACAGAAAAGTGTTTATTGAAGATAATTTAGAGAAAATTAATAATTATAAGTTTATAATGATAGAAGGAGGAGAAAATTTATATAAACAGCTTAAGGATTTTGTAGATTGGAAAGTTTTTATTCTAACTCCTAAAATTTTTGATAGAATAAATTATAGATTGGAAGATAATTTTGAAATTTTACATGTTTTAAAAAATAAAGATTTAATAGTTTTTGGGAGATAGAATGGATGTTAAAATTTACGATAAGTTAGCAAAAAAATATGATTTAGTTACGAAAATAGTAAGTTTTGGAATAGAAGAAATTTGGAGATGGATATTTATAAAGACGATTAAAAAATATATAAAAAATGGAGTACTTTTGGATATAGCAAGTGCTACCGGGGAGATGGGAAAATTAAATTTTAAAAAAATGTATTTTGTAGAACCAAGTTCAGAAATGGTAAAGGTTATGCTTGAGAAATTTAAAAAAAATGGGTTTATAGAGATTGAAAAGTTTAAATTAAAAAAGCAAAAACAAGAGATTATAATTATTCAAAGTAGAGCCGAAAATTTTGAAATAGATGAGAAAGTTGATTTGATTACAGCGTTTATGGCGCTTAGAAATTTTGATAATTTGAAAGAAGGGATTAGGAACTTAGATAAAGTTTTAAAAAATGGGGGATATTTTGCCATAGTAGAAATGATAAAAAGCGATAATTTTTTTTCTAAACTGATTTTGTGGTATATGAATAATATTATACCTTTTGTTATGGGATTTTTAGGATTGAGAGAGGAATATAAATTGCTTGGTAAAAGTATAGATTCTTTAAAAGAAAAGGATATTATGGAACTTTTTAAAGGATATGAAATTGTGGAGAAAAGAAATCTTTTTTTTATTGCAAAAATGTTTATAATGAGGAAAAATGAAAAAAACGATTAATGTTAAAATAACTGATAAATTAGAATTTGAGATTGATTCAAGATTTAAGATAGAAGCTCTCATAAAGTTTATAAGGCTATCTTTTAATAGGCTTGAAATTAAAAATGACGAATATATTATATATTTTGACAAGGAAAATGTTAAAAATCACAAAATTTTGGTAAATTCTTTGGCTAATTTTTATAAAAAACAAACACAAGATGAGGTTAAATACAAACAAATTTTAATGAATTATAAAAGTGATGTAATAGTTAAAGTAAAAAAACATCAAGTTACTTTTGATGAGAACGCTCTTTATATTACTATTAGAAAAATTTCAAGTAAAGAATTTGAAATTGTTTTTGCCAATCCTAAAAAAAACGTATATGATTATATAAAAGGATTATTTTTATTTGATTTGCTAGAATTAGATGAATATAAAATGATCGTTTCTCTTAATGAAGAATCAAGCAGAATTGTGAATGCATTAATTTCTAAAAATTCCATTATGGGATATAAAGTAATTTTTAGAGTGTATGGAGATTTTAAACCGGATAAAAGAGGCTTTAGCGTAGAGGGTAGTTTAAAAGAATATTTAAATAAAATTAGAAACGCTCTTGAATTGTTTGGCGCTTCTACCATATATGAGTGGGATAAAATAAAGAAAGAATATAGAAGGCTTGCTAAAAAGTATCATCCAGATTTACATAGAAATAAACCAGAGTTGATTCAAAAAATTTACGAAAAAAAATTTAGAAAAGTAAAAGAATCTTATGAGCTTTTAGAAGAATATTACAATCAAAAAGTTACATCCACTCAATAAGTTTTTCTACTTCTTTAACTTCATAGCATTTAAGAGGTTCGTTTAATGGTTTACTTGGAACTATTGCTTTTTTAAATCCGAGATTTGCAGCTTCTTTAAGCCTTGTTTCGAGTCCAGCAACATCTCTTATATCTCCTACTAAACTTACTTCTCCTATAAAAACACTTTCTTTACTAATTGGTCTATTTCTAAAAGAGCTTACAATCGCAGAAATTATTGCAAGATCTGCTGCGGGTTCATTTATTTTGATTCCTCCGGTAACGTTTATAAAAACATCGTATTGATTTAGAGGAAGATTTAGTTTTTTTTCAAGTAAAGCTAAAATCATATTAAGACGGCTTAAATCAAATCCAGTAGCACTTCTTTTTGGGATAGAATAACTTTCACTTACCAATGCTTGAACTTCCAATACTATTGGTCTTGTTCCTTCAAGGATTACAGTAATTGCACTTCCTGGAGTTGCTTTTTTACTAAAAAAGCTTTTGTTTTTAGCACTAATAAGTCCTTTTGAGGTCATTTCAAAAATGCCTATTTCACTTGTTGATCCAAAGCGATTTTTAAAAGCTCTTAAAATTCTTAATTCTCTGTTTGTTTCTCCCTCAAAATAAAGAACTGTATCTACCATATGTTCAAGAACTCTTGGACCTGCTATTGAACCTTCTTTTGTTATGTGTCCGATTATAAATATTGGAATTTTTTTTTCTTTTGCTATTCTCATTAATTCAAAAGTTGCTTCTCTAACTTGAGAGACGCTACCGGGAGCTGATTGAAGATTTTGAGAATATATTGTTTGAATAGAGTCTATGATTACTAAATCATATTCTTTTTTTATTTCTTCAATAATGTTTTCAAGGACGATTTCTGGCATTAAAAAAAGATTTTTATTTTTAACTCCAAGTCTTTCTGCTCTAATTTTGATTTGTCCAGGAGATTCTTCTCCAGCCACATATAATACTTTTTTGTTTAAATTTCCCGCTAATTTTAACATTAAGGTGCTTTTTCCAACACCTGGGCTTCCTCCAATTAAAACCAAACTTCCTGGAACTATTCCTCCTCCAAGAACTAAATCAAGCTCAGCATCTCCACTTGAGAATCTTTCAATTTCTTCTTTTTCTATTTCGTTTATTTTTAAAACTTTTGAAGGTTTTAGAGTAGTTTTGTTTTTTTCTTCGCTAACTTCTACAAAACTCTCCCAACTTCCACATGCTGGACATTTCCCCATCCATTTTGCGCTTTTGTAGCCACATTCTATACATTCGTAAATGCTTTTTATTTTAGCCAATGTTAAACTCCATCATTTTTTTGTAAATTTCAATTTTGTTGATTAAAGTAAATATAAAATTAATTATAACTCCCCACATGTAAATTGCTAAAATAAGCAGGGAAATATAGAGGATTATAATGCCTATATGCTCTTTTAACTTTATATTTTCGTCTTCTTTGAAGTGAAAATAAATAAGATATATAAACCCAAATATTATAAAAAAAACTCCTATGTAGTAGACAATAAAGATTTCATTCGTTATATAATCCATCTAAAATTCCATCGATAAATTCTTCTTTGTTAAATTCTATTAGATCTTCTGGTTTTTCTCCAACTCCTACAAAATATATAGGAAGTTTTAGTTCGTTTACTATACTAAAGAGAGCTCCTCCTTTTGCCGTTCCGTCAAGTTTTGTGATTATTATGCCATCTACTCCTATAATTTCGTTAAAAACTTTAGCTTGATTTATTGCGCTGCTTCCTTGAGTTGCATCGATTATTAATAAAATTTTGTGAGGAGCGTTTTGATAAGCTTTTTTTGCTACATTTACTATTTTTTTTAACTCATTTTGTAAATTTATTTTGTTATGAAGTCTTCCTGCCGTATCGATTAAAGCAATATCGATACCTCTTGCTTTAGCAGCATTTATTGTATCAAAAGTAACAGCGGCTGGATCGTGACCTTGTTTGGTTTTAATGATTGGTACGTTTAAAATTTCGGCCCATTTAGTTAGTTGCTCAATAGCTGCTGCTCTAAATGTATCTGCTGCTCCAAGTACTACGCTTTTTCCTTCGTTTTTGAATTTATATGCAAGTTTTGCTATGGTAGTTGTTTTCCCTGCTCCATTTACTCCAATAATTAAAAATATAAATGGTTTGTCGTTAATTTTTATTTTTTCTTCTTTTGTTTCAAAAATTTTTAGTAATTCTTTTTTTAATTTTTCTTTGCTTACTTCTTTTGGGAGTTTTTCAAGAATCTTTTCTACTAGTTCGTAATCTATGTCGGCTTCAATTAATGCCTCTTCTAATAATTCTTTTGGAATTTTTTCTTTTTTTTCGCCTACTACGTTTTGTATTGCTTCTTTTGTTTTATTTAAGGCTTTTTTGAAGATGTTAAACATTAAAATCCCTCCGCTTTTAAAATTTCTAAAGGTGTAAAGTTTTCGTATTTAATGGTTTTGTTGTTTTCTATTACTACGATTGTTGGGTAAAGTTTTATTTTAAAATAGTTTTTTAAAAATTCATTGTTTGTATCTTTAAAATTGATGTTTAGTTTTTTTAATATATTTTTTTGTATTTGACAAAGCGTTGAGTTATTATCAAATAGCAAAACTACTCTTTCTTTTGGGAAAATTAATTTTGTTTTGTTAAATTCTAATCCTTCTATTGTTTTTATGTTTTCTGATATGGCTTTTGTTTTTTTTATTTTTGGCTTTGTTTCTTGATTATGCATTTTTTTTTCGCTACATCCAACTATTAATAGAAAAATTGCTAAAATATATCTCATTTTTCTCCTTTTTGAAATTTTATCATAAGGGTTTAAAAATGAAAAATGAATTTAGAAAGTTATGTTTAGAGAATAAAAAATTTAATAGGTATCTTTTTTCTAAAAAAATAGAAAAAGAGTTACTAAAGATTTCAAAAGATCATAAAAACATTCTTCTTTTTATACCTCTAAAAAACGAAGTAGATATAAGAGGAGTAATTAATACTCTTAGGCGTCAAAAAAAGAATATTTTTGTCCCTTTTATGCAAGATTTAAGCTTTAAAATGGTAAAATACTCTTTGCCTTTAAAGAAAAAAAAGTTCTCAATACTCGAGCCTCTAAATAAAAATAAAGCTTTGGAAAAAATTGATCTTGCTATAGTTCCAATCATTGGAATGGATAGTGAATTTAAAAGAATTGGTTTTGGTAAGGGAATGTATGATAGATTTTTTGGAACTTTAAAATACAAACCAAAAGTTGTATTCTTACAACTTCGACCTTGTATTTCAAAACATAAATTGACTAATGATTTTGATATTAAAGCAGATGAATTTATAAGTTTTAACGTAAGGAGAAAAAATGAACATTTTAATCGTTATTCTCGCTTCTTTTTTATCCGCTCTCGTGGTATTTTTCATAACCAGAAAGATGGATAGGGCAAAGTATGATATTTATATAACTGAAGCTAAGGCTAAGGCTAAAGCAATTGAACACGAAGCAGAAATTTTACTTGAAAATGCAAAGAGTAAGGCAAAAGAAATTGAGTTTAACGCTCAAAGTGAATACGAAAAAAAACAAATAGAGCTTCAAAAAGAGTATGAGGAAAAATTAAACGAGATTTTGAAAAAAGAGGAGGAAATCGAAAATCTTTTAAAAACTCAAAGTAAAAAGGAAAAAGAGCTTGAGAATTTAGAAGAATCTTTAAAAAAGATGATAGGAAGTTATGATAAAAAGTTAAAAGAAGTAGATGAACTTTTACGAAATATAGCTGGTCTTACAAAAGAAGAAGCAAAAGAGATGGTATTAGAAAAAACTAAAGAATTAATTAGAGAAGATATTGCTCATTTGACAAGAAAAATGTTAAAAGAAGCCGAAGAAAATGCTAAGAAAAAAGCAAATTATATTATTGCTCAGGCTACTACAAGATATGCTGGAGAGTTTGCCGGAGAGAGGCTTATAAATGTAGTTCCAATTGGTGATGATGAAATGAAAGGAAGAATTATCGGTAAAGAAGGTAAAAATATAAAAACGCTTGAAATGGTAACTGGATGTGATATTATAATAGATGAAACTCCTGGAATTATTACTGTAAGCTCTTTTAATATATATAGACGTCAAATTGCTGTTGAGACCATAAAAAGACTTATTGAAGATGGAAGAATTCATCCAGCAAGAATAGAAGAAATTTATAAAAAAGTAGAAGAAGAGTTTGAAGAAGAGAGTAAAAAAATAGGAGAAGAGATTATTTACGAACTTGGTTTGGCAAGTGCTGGAATTCATCCAGAAATTATAAAGCTGATAGGAAGATTAAAATATCGTGCAAGTTATGGGCAAAATGCTCTTGGTCATTCTTTAGAGGTTGCTCATTTAGCGGGAATTATGGCGGCTGAACTTGGAGGAGATGAGATGTTAGCTAAGAGAGCTGGACTTTTACATGATATTGGAAAGGCTCTAACTCATGAAATTGGTGGAGATCATGTTCAAATTGGATATGATTTATGCAAAAGATATGACGAGCCTGAAGAAGTGCTAAATGCAATAAAAGCTCATCATGGATATGAAGAAGCAAAAAGTATTGAAGCTGCAGTTGTTTGTGCCGCAGATTCTTTATCTGCTGCAAGACCTGGGGCAAGAAGAGAAGTGCTTGAAGCGTATTTAAAAAGAGTAACTCAAATTGAAGAAATAGCAAAAAGTTTTGATGGAGTTATTAAAGCATATGCTATGAATGCCGGAAGAGAAATTAGGGTTATAGTGGAAGCTGGAGTAGTTAGTGACGATGAAGCGGTTCTTTTAGCAAGAGAGATTGCTAAAAGAATTGAAGAAGAAGTAACTTTTCCTGGAAGTATAAAAGTAAACGTAATTAGAGAAACAAGAGCTATTAATTTTGCTACTAAATCGGCTTAGGAGAAATTATGGAAATTTTGGTAAAACCATGTGGAGAGTTTTTTACTAATTGTTATATCTTGGATAGAAAAATAATAATCGATCCTGGAGTTGGGGCTTTTGAGTTTGTAAAAGAGTATGCAAAAAATCCTATAGCCATAATTCTTACTCATGGTCATTTTGACCATATGTGGGATTCAAAAAAAATTAAGGATTATTTTCAGATTCCTCTTTATATTCACAAAGAGGATGAGTTTTTCTTAAGGAACGATCCTTTTGGATTTAATCCTCCTAAAGTTGAAGCTGATGTTTTATTGGAAGAAGGGAAAATAAACATAGGAAATTATGAATTTTTAATTAGACATTTTCCGGGACATACGCCTGGGAGTATTACTATTGAAACCGATAAAGAGATGTTTAGCGGAGATTTTATTTTTGATGGAAGTATAGGAAGAGTTGATTTTCCATATTCTGATTCTAATAAAATGAAAGAATCTATTAAAAAATTTTTACAAATTCCGTATGATAAAAGAGTTCTTCCAGGACATGGAGCAACTACTACTATTTTTAAAGCAAAAAAGTTTTTACCTATGTGGCTTAAATATATTTAAATTCTTTTTTTATTATTAAATTCATCGAAATTGTAGGTGCAAAAACAAACATAAAAAGCATTGAGCTAAGTAGAGCAAATTGAATAATGGCAGCTTTTATAGGAAAGATTCCTGCTATTAATAATCCTACCATAACTCCTGGAATATGAACGATTCCAGCTGCTTTTAACATGTCTCTTATAACTACTGTGGTATTATTTAAAATGTCTTTAAAAAGCCATTTAAATACTTCTTTTTTGCTTGCTCCTATTGCAAAAAAATTTAATATTACTTCCTCCAAATCTTTTAGTTTGCTTTTGTAATAAGAAAGACTTAAAACTATTGCTCTCATTCCTGCTGCTGTAATCATTCCAGCAATTGGTATTAAAGAATTTGCTGTTAATTTTAAAATGCCTGCTATATAGAGTAAAGTTAAGATTATGGAAGTTGTTATGAAAATTGAAAAGAAGATTGAAGCGAAGTTGTAGAAATTAAAAATGTATCTTTTTGAGGCTATGAAAGAAGCATTTATAAAAAATAATAAAACGATAATAAGATTTATTGTTAACTTATTGAATTTGAGTAAATAGATTAATAAAAACGAAATAAAAAGTAAATTGCCAAAAGCTAATAAAGAACTAATTAGTAGGTCTTTAAAAAGTTTTGTATCCGAATATATATCAAATGTTAATACTAACGCTATTATTAAAAAAGAAACGAAAATTATTAACATAGTGTCCCTTTTAGTAAAAACACTCCAAAATCTTTATGTTTTTTAATTGTGTGAATTTTAGTTATTTCGATTTTCCAATCTTTGAAATATTCTTTTAATTCCTCCTCACTAAAGCCAAAATGAAAAACATCTTCATTTCCTTTTGTATGAAAACTTCCATCTTCTTTGAATAAATCGGCTAAAAAGATTTTATTTGTCAATTTTTTTAATTTATTTGGTAGTGCTTGAATGTCTTTTATGTGATGGAGAGTCATGGAAGATACGATATAGTCAAATTTTTCTTTTTCTTCAAAAATATCCTTAACTTCTGCGTATGCGTTTAAGTTTAACTTTTTTGCTTTTTCGTTAAATTTTTCTACCATTTTTTTAGAAGTATCTATTCCTTTTAATTTTTTACAAAATGGAGCTAAATTGATTCCAACAAGTCCCGTTCCGCAACCAAATTCTAATACTTTATCGTTTTTTGTAAGATAGGGTGCAATGTTTTTTACAACGGCTTTTGCCAAATTTACTCTTCTTGGTAAATCATCCCAAGTAATTGCATCTTTATCGAATCTATTCATAGTTTTATTCCTGCTTTTTTTAGGGCTTTATGAATATGGCTTAATTGAGTAGATTTATTTTTACACCAATTAGGAGCAAGTAAGTTTTTTGTTCCTGCTGTCATTCTTTGTATTGAGATATGGTTTGGAAGCATTTTTATTGCTTTAATTAAAGTGTCTATATACTCTTCTTCGGTTATTGGAATAAATTTTCCTTTTTTATAATCGTTTGCTAAAAGCGTATTATTGGTTACGTAAAGGGGATGAAATTTGATGCTATCTATATTTAAATTTATTGAATCTTCTACGCTTTTTAGCATATCTTTTTGGGTTTCTCCGGGAAGTCCAAAAATTAAATGTCCGCAAACGTTTAATTTCATGTTTTTTGTTTTATTTATAGTTTTAATTACATTTTCAAAGTCGTGTCCTCTATTTATTCTTTTAAGAGTTTCATTATTTGAAGTTTGAATGCCATATTCAATCCAAATTTCATGTTTTTTACTAAGCCATGCTAAATATTCGAGAGTTTCATCTGTTATGCTATCGGTTCTTGTACCAATACTAATTCCAATAACTTCTGGAAAAGATAGGGCTTTTTCGTAAAGTGTTTTTAATGTAGAAAATGGAGCATAAGTGTTTGTAAAACTTTGAAAATAAACTATAAATTTTTTTGCACCATAATATTTTTTTAGTAAAGGAACGGTATTAAAAAATTGAGATTTTAAACTTTTTAATTGTTTTTGAAGTAGAGGATTTTCTGTTGAATATAAATTTAAAGTAAATTTTTCTTTTTGAAAATTTGGAGAAAAGCTTTCATTTTCGCAGAATACGCATCCTCCTCTTGCTACTGTTCCATCGATATTTGGGCATGTAAATCCGGGAATTGAAATTGGAACTTTTTTAACTTTTGTTTTAAATTTTTTCTTTAAATATTTTCCAAACGTAAAAAGCTTATTCATAGCACCTCTTTTTTTGAGGGGTTATAACAAAAAA
>JAMORJ010000089.1 GCA_027063595.1 Nautiliaceae bacterium
GCCATGGGAGGGAAGACCGCATCCATATGAATTCATTACTACTTATTCTTGCTAATTTCTCTCCTTTTTTTTTATAATTTCGTCAAAAAAAAGGTTTTAATTTGAAAATATTAATAGTAGAGGATAGCCTTGTTTATGCAAAAACTTTAAAGACTCATCTTGAAAAATATCTCCTTCATACTCACTGTGATATAGCCTCAAGTTTTGAAGAATTAAAGAAGATAGATGAAAGTTATGATTTATATGTTTGTGATTTGAATTTGCCAGATAGCAGAGGAGAACATATTGAATATTTAATTAATAAGGGATTAGATGTTATTTTGATGACGTCAAATGAAAATTTTGATTTGAGTGATAAAGTTAGAAATGGAATTTTAGATTATGTTATAAAAGATGATATTAGCTCAATTGAATACTTAGTTAATTTTGTAAAAAGACTTATAAAAAATCCTTATATTAATATTTTGATAGCTGAGGATTCTTCTACTATTAGACATCATGAGAAAAAAATTTTACAAAAGCTTAAATTCAATGTTTTTGAAGCAAAAAATGGAAAAGAAGCTCTTGAAGTTTTTAAAAATAACGAAATCGATATTTTAATTACCGATTTAGAGATGCCAAATATGGATGGGCTTAGTTTAATTAAAGAGGTTAGAAAAACTAAAAAAATGGTAGAACTTCCTATAGTGGTAGTTTCTTCGGTAAATGAGAAAAAATTGTTTTTAAGGTCTTTAAAGGCTGGGGCAAACGATTATATTCAAAAACCTTTTGAAAAAGAAGAGTTAATTTTAAGGGTAAATAATCTTGTCGATTTGTATGATAATTATAAAAAAGTTCGAGAAAAGTTAGTAACGGATTCTTTAACGGGGGTTTATAATAGATATTACTTAGAAAACGTATTGGAAAAGTTATTTAATAATTATGATAAGAAATCTATTGCAATGCTTGATATTGATTATTTCAAAAAATTAAACGATACATATGGGCATCAGTTTGGGGATGAAGTTTTGGCACATTTTGCAAGAACCATAAAAGAAAACATGAGAAAAAGCGATATTATTGTAAGATATGGAGGAGAAGAGTTTTTGATTTTTATGCCAAATACAAGTAAAAAAGAAGCTTTAATTGCTCTTTTAAAAGTTGTAAAAGCTTTAGCTCCTGTAAAAAATGTAAAGTTTACGTTTTCAGCGGGGATAGCAGATGAAGGGGAGAGTTTAGCGGAGATGATAAAAATAGCTGATAATAGGCTTTATAAAGCAAAAGAAGCTGGAAGAAATAGGATAGTTATAGAGTAGGAATATAGATTTTATGAATTAATTCTTCATATTCTTTTTTTAAGTTACTATCGATAGTTATTCCTCCGCCACTTTTATAAAATAGTTTATCTTCTTTTTTTTCTATATATCTAATGATTACGGCGCTATCAAGAAAGGTTTTTTCATCCGTTATTCCAAAAATTCCGGTATAAAATCCTCTTTCGTAATTTTCTACTCTTTTTATAATTTCAATGGTTTTTTTCTTTGGTGTTCCGCTAATGCTTCCGGCCGGAAGCATTTTTAAAAGCATGTTTAGCCAGTTTTTTTGCCAGTTGCTTATTGTTGCTTCAATTTCACTACTAACTTGTAAAAGTTTTTTATTACCTGCTTGGATTTCGTCTATAAATCTAAATTTATTAACTTTTACTTTTTTTCCGATTATTCCTAAATCGTTTCTTAATAAATCCACAACCATTGTATGTTCGGCCATTTCTTTAATATCGTTTAATATTTTTTCTCTGGCGTTTGGAATAGTGGCTTTAATTGTTCCTTTCATTGGATAAGTATAAATTTTATCGTTTTTTATTTTTACGAATCTTTCTGGAGAAAAGCATACGAATTTATTTTTAAAATATAGTTTAAAAGGAGCATTTGCGTTTTGAAAAATTTCTAAAAGCGAACAATTCGTTTTTATTTCACTTTTGAAAGTAAGATTTAATAAATAAGTGTTTCCGTTTTTTATTTCTTCAATAACTTCTTCAAAAGCTTTTTTATATTTTTTAAAACTTATTGGTTTTATTGAAGTTATTTTACAATCTTTTTTAGGAACGTCTGGAAGAAGAGAAAATAAAGGAAAAGAAAAATAAACATCTTTTAAATTTTCTACTTTCTCTACAAAGACATTTTTGTTAAAATCGATTAAAAAAAATTTCACTTTTTGCTTTCAATTAAAAATTTTAATATGCCCATTCTAACGGCAACTCCGTTTTTAACTTGTTCAAGCACCAAACATCTTTTATCTGCCATAACCTCATCGCTTAAATCGATGTTTCTATGAACTGGGCCTGGGTGCATTATGAAAATATTTTTGTCTTTTATTAATTCTTTTGTTATTTTAAAATTTTCTGCGTAATCTTTTAAAGATGCAAAAGTTGTATTTTTGTGTCTTTCCGTTTGAGTTCTAAGAGAAATTATAGCATCTGCTATTTCTATTGCTTCTTTTAAATTGTGAGTGGTAGGGAGATTTGTTTTTGGTAAAAATTGAGGAGGTCCAACAAGAATTACTTTTGCTTTAAATCTTGTAAATAGTTCTATGTCGCTGTTTGCAACTCTACTATTTCTAATATCTCCTACAATTGCTATTGTTTTTCCTTCAAGGGAATCCCATTTTTGAAGAAGAGTAAATAAATCTAATAACCCTTGAGTTGGATGTTGATGGGCACCATCTCCTGCGTTAATAATTGAAGATTTAACGTATTTACTTAAAATTTTTGGAACGCCTGAGTGAGAGTGTCTAACTACTATTGCATCGGGTCCCATCGCATCAAGATTTGCCGCTGTATCAAAAAGAGTTTCTCCTTTAGCTGTCGAACTTTTTTCTACGTCAAGGTTTACAACATCCGCTCCAAGTCTTTTTGCAGCGATTTCGAATGAACTTCTTGTTCTTGTAGAGTTTTCGAAAAATATATTTATAATTAATTTTCCTTTTAGATCGTCTCTTTTTTTTTCGTCAAGATAAATTTTTGCAAGTGAGAAAATTTCTAATATTTCATTTTTATTTAAATCTTTTGTATGAGTTAAATGTTTTGACATTTTCTTCCTTTTTTGTATAATTTTACAATATCAAATAAAAAAGGAGAAGAGATGGGATTTGCGTTAATTAATGGTTCAGCTTTTATTACGGCTATTGCTTTTGTTGGAATTATGTATTATCTTTTAACTAAAGCGACTCCAGAGTCTTAATTTTTTAGTTTTAAATAACATCTAAGAGGAGGTTCATACCCCTCAATGGTTTTTGTTTGATCTTTGTTTAAAAAACTTTCTAAACTTTCTCCATCGATCCATTCGGTTTTTCTCTGTTCGTTTGTAGTCGTGTATCTTTTTCCAATAAATTCAACGTTGCTAAATTTTGCTCTTTTTATCCAGTTAAGTAAAGTTTTTAAGGTTGGAATAAAATATACATTTTTCATTTTTGCATAACGCATAGGAGAGAGAGCTACTTCTTCGTTTCCTTCAATAATTAAAGTATCGAGGATTACGGTTCCTTCTTTTTTTAGACCAGCTTTTAACTCTTTTAACATTTCTATTGGATCTTTTCTATGATATAAAACTCCCATACAAAAAATTACATCAAATTTTTTTTCATAGTAAGGAATGTGCTCAACTCCTAAAAGTTTATATTTAATATCGCTTTTTATAAAGTGGTTTATAAATTCAAATTGAAGATTGAATAATACGCTTGGATCAAATATTTCGATTGATTTTGGATTAAATTCCAGCATTCTAAAAGCGTAATATCCGTTGTTTCCTCCAACGTCTAGAATGTCTTTGTCTTTTAAATCAAGATGAGGTTTTAGAGAATTCCATTTTATGTAACTTTTCCATTCGCTATCAATAAAAAGTTCGTTTATTTTAAAAGGACCTTTTCTCCAAGGTTTTAGCATTTTTGCTATTTGAGCGATTTCTTTATCGTCGGTTTGCGCTTCTATTTCAATAATGTCGTTTAATTTTATGGTTTTAATTTTAAGATTTTTTGTTTTAAATTTATTTAACCTTTCATAAATTGGTTTTATATTTTTCCACAAAAACCAATTTTTTCTTTCGTTTAATATTTCTTTTAACTCCATTTCAATGCTCCATTAATTACATTCTAAACAAATTTTTTTCTTTTTTTTGCGAAATTTTATTAAATAACCTCTACACTCTTTGTAATAAGTT
>JAMORJ010000090.1 GCA_027063595.1 Nautiliaceae bacterium
AGTAACTAAAAAAGCTGTTGATATAGCAAGAGAAGCTGGGGTAGAATCTATTAATATAGATTTGATTTATGGGCTTCCTTATCAAACGCTTGAGAGTTATAAGAAAACTTTAGAAAAAGTAAAGGAGCTTGATCCGGATAGACTTGCGGTGTTTAATTATGCTCATGTACCTTGGCTTAAAAAAGGAATGAGAAAGATTGATGAGACTACTTTACCAACTCCTGAAGAGAAGTTAAAAATTTTTAAATATGTAATAGATTTTTTTGAAAGTAACGGATATAAAATGATTGGTATGGATCATTTTGCAAAAGAAGACGATGAGCTTTTTAGGGCGATAGAAAAAGGAGAACTTCATAGAAATTTTCAAGGATATACTACAAAAGGAGGAGCAGATTTAATTGGATTTGGATTAACTTCAATTAGCGAAACCGATAGGGCTTACTTTCAAAATTATAAAGATTTAAAAAGCTATGAAAATGCAATTGATGAAGGGAAACTTCCGGTATTTAGGGGAGTTATTTTAAATGATGAAGACGTTATTAGAAAATATATTATTATGGAAATGATGGCGAATTTTTCTTTTGATATTAAAAGATTTGAAGAAAAATTTGGGATTAATTTTAAAGAAAAATTTAAAGAAGAATTAAAAGAACTTAAAGAGTTTGTAGAAGAAGGATTAGTTGAGATTTTAGACGATAGAATTATTGTTAATAAAACGGGGAGTTTACTTATAAGAAATATTGTATTGCCTTTTGACGAATATTTTAAAAGAATGAAAAATCAAAAAGTTTTTTCAAAAAGTATCTAAGGATTAGAAATGAAAGTTTCAATTGGGTATTTGCCTCTTAAAAATATAGATGCTGATGTTTTTATGCACCCAATAAGAGTGGAAAATAAAGAATGCATTGCATTTGAGCCAAAAGCTGAAGAAGCCGTAATAGGGTTAATTACTAAATATTTTTGTAATGGGAAAGTTCCGGAAATTATTCAAAAATATTTTGATGAAATGGATGATGGATATTTATTTAGCGAGAGTAATTTTGATGAGTTTGATTTGGAAAAGATTGAGAGTTTAAAAATTTTAATTGTTGGTAAGGATGTGTTACTTCATCCAAGATTTGAAAATATTAAAAAATTTCTTGAAATTTTGAGTTATTTTGGGGGAATAAAGATTGAGGGAGTAAGACTTGATAATATTTTTGAACCAAGTGATCCAGAACTTGCTGAAATAGCGGAAATTGAAAAGGAAGTTTTGCCAGATGAAATAGAAGAGCTTGATAGTTTTGATGGAAGCGTAGTTTATGAATGTGATGATCCAAAAATTGTTAAAAAAAATGAACTTTTATGTTCTCAGCAATTTATTATTGCAAATAAAATAAAATCTCTTGAGGTGTATGTAAATGATGAATTAAAGGTTGTAAAAAAGCTTCCAGAATTAAAAGGTACTTTTGGAGTAGTGCTTGAAGTAAGTAAAGATTATCCTTTTAAAAGAGTAAAAATAAATGTACTGACTAAATAAAGTGAAACAATTGCAAATTTTAACGAAGAAAAAGCGTTAAAAAAAAGTGTACTTAACCCGAGAGCGTTTGCACTTTTTAGTTTTTTTGAAGTGTTAAAAAATTTGCACTCTTGTTGAACGTATTTAGTCAGTGCCAAAATAAAAAGTAATTAAATTTTGGTATAATAAAAGAAAAAAAGGAGGGGAAAATGGCAAAAGTATGCGTTCCTTTGGCAAATGGATTTGAAGAAATTGAAGCTATGAGTTTAATTGATGTAATGAGAAGAGGAGGGCTTGAAGTAATTGTAGCTGGAGTTGGAGGAGATGTTATTTATGGGGCTCATAATGTTAGAGTAATTCCTGATACTAAAATTGAGCTTGTAAATGCGGATGAATTGGATCTTGTTGTGCTACCTGGAGGACTTCCTGGAGCTATAAATTTAGCAAAAGACGAACATGTTCAAAATTTGCTTAAAGAAATGGACAAAAAAGGAAAATACGTAGGTGCAATTTGTGCGGCTCCTTATGCGCTAAAAGAAGCGGGTGTTCTTAAAGACAAATATACGGCATATCCTGGATGGGAAGAAAACATTAAAAAAGATGGGTATGTGTCTGATGCTAAAGTAGTGGAAGATAAAAATGTTTTAACTTCTAAAGGACCTGGAACGGCTATTTGCTTTGGACTTGAAATTGTTAGAAAATTTAGCGGAGAAGAAGTTTATAAACAGTTAAAAGCTGGACTTTTAGCTGATTATTGTTAAGGAAGAATAATGAGAGGGATTGAGGCATTGGAATATTTTTTGGAAGTTTGGAGTTCCAAGCTTAACCATTTGGATGAAGTAGAGGAGTTTGAAGCCGTTGTAGAATATATGTTAGGCAGTGATAAAAGAGTTGTGACTACAAAAGTTTGTATTGAAAAATTTTTTGATAGAAAAATTTGTTTTGAGAATGCTATTTTTGAAGATTTAAAAACTGAATTTTTACCAGAGGAAATTGAGTTTGATCCAATAACTGGAAATATGTATATTCATAGAAACTTATACGATATAAAAATAGCGCCTAAAATTTGTTAGGCGCTAAGTTTCAAGTTCTAAACTCATTAAATACATATCTTCTCCATCAATTATTTTTATATTTCCACTTCCGCAATGAGGACATAAATATTCGTCTTTATTAAGAGTTGATTCTTTATTACAGTTATTACACCGTATAACTACAGGTTGAATATGGACTATAAATTCTGCTTCTTCGCACATAGTGCCTTCTTTAAATGTTTCAAATGCTGTTTTTAAAAGATCTACCTCAACTCCACTTAAAACTCCAATTTTTACTTCAAGACGAGTTACTTTTTTTGCGTTATTTTTTATGGCGTGTTCTTCTGCAAGTTGAAGGAGTGAATCTACAATTGAGTATTCATGCATTTTTTTCCTTTTTGCTAATTATAGCATGAGGTTAACTTAAAGCGAAGTGATTATTTTAAGAGTAATTACATTAGCATTACACTTTTGTTATAATACTTTCAAAAAAGGATAGAAGTGAAAGAAGCTAAAAAAGAGCAAATAATAAAAACAGCTTTAAAACTTTTTGCAAAAAAAGGTTTTTTTAATACTACAATTGCCGATATAGCAAGAGAAATGGGTATGAGTGTTGGAAACATGTATAATTACTTTCCTTCTAAAGAGACTTTGGCAAAAGAGCTTTTAATTTATACTTCAAGAAAATTTGGAGAAGAGATTAGAAAAATTAATGAAATGCAATTAAGCGCAAAAGATAAAATAAAAAAAATAGTAGAGCTTTATTTTAGAAAAGCTGAAGAAGAACCTGAACTTGTAGATTATTTTATGAGAGTTTATTTATCAAATAGAGAAATTTTTGAAAGCGGATGTGAAGGAATGCTTTGCGTGTCTGCTTTTGTTACGGAAATTATGATTTTTTTTGAAGAGGCAGTGAGAAAAAAAGAATTAAAAAATCAAGATTTTTTTACCGCTTTTGGTTTGTTTATGGGGTATATTGGAGGACTTGCTTTTTTAAGCAAGGAAAAAATATTGCCTAAACCCTTAAAAGATTATATAGACGATGTAAGTGAGAATATTTACAATGCTCTCAAAGCTTAAAATTTATTGGTTGGATTTAGTTACTTGTTATGGATGTTCTCATTCGTTTTTAAATCATCCGGAGTTTTCTTCTTTTTTGGATGAATTTGAAATTCTTTATCATCCTATCTTGCCTTTTTCTGATTTTGAAGCTGAAGATATAGATGTTTTAATTATAGAGGGTGCGGTTAATAATTTAAAAAGAAAAGGTATTGATATTAATGAGCTTTTACAAAATTTGATAGAAAAATCAAAAAAAATTGTAGCGTTTGGTACTTGTAGCTGTTTTGGAGGTATTTTTGGAAAAGGAGTTGAATGTAATAAAATTAATATTCCAGGTTGTCCTCCTCATCCAGAATGGCTTATGTATGTTTTGAATATGATAAAAAAAGGTAAAGACATTAAAGTGGATGAGTATTTAAGACCCGTTGAAATTTTTTCTTATACGACTCATATGGGATGTATTAGAAATGAATATTTTGAGTGGAAGATAGATGCCGAAGATTTTGGAAGTAAAGAAGGGTGTCTTTTTTATTATCAAGGATGTCAAGGACCATTTACTCATAGTAGTTGTAATAAAACATTGTGGAA
>JAMORJ010000091.1 GCA_027063595.1 Nautiliaceae bacterium
AAATAGCAAATAGTTTTTGCTTTTTTTACTCTTTTTTCAAAATCTTCAAAATCATTTATTTTAAAATCCATATCTTTTATTAACTCAAGCTCTTTTTCCAAATCAAAACTTTTATTTACTCCAAGATCAATTACATTCCCCGCAACTGCAACCTTTATGGCCGCAAAAAGAGGATTATTAGATTCTTTTATAAATTTTTTTAACATAGGCTTAAATTCAAGAGCCTTTTTAATCGCTTCTTTTTTAGCTTCCTTAAAAGGATCCTCAACTCCCGTTTTTTTATAAACAAACCCATAAATTTCACTTGCAATCTCAGGAGGGGTTACGTTCATTTCGTATTTACCCAAAATTAAAGCACTCTCTTGCATAATTTTTCCGGCAAACTTTTCTTCTAATTTCATTCTTTTTGTAAGATTAAAAATTTGATTATAAATACAAGTATAACAAATCGGTTTTATCTTCATTTTATACCAAGCTCCTTTTTAATAGCGGCTTCGTTAAATCCGCAAATCCATCTATTTCCAATTAAAATTACGGGAACTCCCCTACAACCATGTCTTTCGCAATCTTTTGCGGCCTTGGCGTCTTTTGAAATATCTATTTTTTTAAATTTAATTTTATGTTTTCTAAAAAAACTCTCAGCCCTTGTACACCAAATACATCCAGGTGCTGTAAAAAGAACTACTCTTTTTTGCATTCTTCCTCCTTATCAGTTTTTTTAAGCACTTGTCCCCACATAAGTTTATATTTTCTTCTACAAAATTCAAGCTCTTCTTGAGTTATTTCAAGCTGTTTTTGAAGCCTCTCAATAGTCTTTTTTTGCGTTTCGTAATCTTCTTGAATTTTAATTAACGATTCTTTTAAAAATTGATTTTCATCTTTTAAGGCTTCAATAGTTTCGTCTTTACTCATTAATACTTTTTCGTGTAAATTCAAAAGCATAGAAATAGTTCGCTCGGCAATTGAATGCTCTTTTTGAACTATTTCAACCTCGTTTGAGGGAACTACCGATAGGGCATTTTGTTCAATCTCTATAAATATTTCCCCATCCTGTTTTTTGCATTTTAATTTCTTCTCTTTACATAAAGCAAGTATTTCTTTTTTAGTTTTACCGCTAAATTTTTCAAATTCTTCAAGATTTAACCAAGTTTTCATTAATCAAGTCTTACTTCAACTTCTTTTGAATCAAGTTCAACTTTTTTAGCCTGAGCTACTCTATCTTCTTCAAGCTTAGCTTTTAACTCTTCATCGGTAGTAGCTAAAATTTGAAGAGCAAGATATGCCGCGTTTTTTGCTCCAGCTTTTCCAACCGCAACGGTTGCAACAGGCATACCTCCTGGCATTTGAACGGTACTAAGTAAGGCATCAAGCCCATCCATCATACCGCTTGGCATTGGCACACCAATTACGGGACGAGTCGTAAGAGAAGCCACAACTCCTGCTAAATGAGCCGCCATTCCGGCGCCGCAAATAAAAACCTTACAACCTCTACTTTCAGCATCTTTTACATACTTATGAGTTCTATTAGGCGTTCTATGAGCGGAAGTAATAATAAGCTCATAAGGTATTTGAAACTGCTCAAGTATTTTTATAGCTTCTCTCATAATTTCATAATCGCTTTTACTTCCCATTAAAATACTTACAAATCTCATTATCTCTCCTTAAACTCCGTTTGGACTAAAATCTACTTTCTTTCTAAGAAAAGTTAAATATGGCAACTTACATGGCAACATAATTGGATTAGTATTTCCGCTATGAACCGCCTTTAATTCTTTTCCTGAAATTGTAACAATTTTATAAAATTTTAAATACCATTTACCATCCTCTTTATAAATTTTTCCAATTTCGTTCTCACATTCCTTAATATCATCGCTAGGAGCAACAATTTCCACTATGTCTCCAGGAAAAGTTTTATATTTACACATAAAGGTTTTCTCATCTTCATTAACAATTCCGCTAACTTGCCATTCTCCATAAGTTAAAGAAGTTTTTAAATTTTGAGTATCGTCTCTTTCAAAAGGTCTTTTTATTAAATAAGCATCCGTAAGTCCTCTATTTTTTGTCGTTAAAATTTCTTTTAAATACTTTTTACAATCACACTCTCCAGTATTTAAAAATTCATCAATTGCATTTCTATAAGCTTTTGTTACAACTCCTACATAATAAGGAGCCTTGGTTCTTCCTTCTATTTTTAAACTATCAACAACTCCGGCTTTTAAAATTTCTGGAATATGTTCAATTAAACACAAATCCTTAGAATTCATTATATAAGTTCCATCTTTATACTCTTCTAATCTAAAAAGTTTTCCGGTTTCTGGATTTTCCGCATACAATACATAAGGATACCTACAATCGTTTGCGCAACTACCTTTATTCGGATTTCTTCCAAACTGAAGCGCACTTAAAAGACATCTTCCAGAATAAGCAAAACACATAGCCCCATGAACAAAAATTTCAATTTCAATATCCGGAACTTTTTGTTTAATTTTTATTAAATCATTTAGCGAAGTTTCTCTTGCGGCTATAATCCTTTTTACTCCAAAACTTTTATAAGCTTCATAATCCCAAGAATTTAAAGCGTTTGCTTGAGTAGAAAGATGTATATCAATCTCAGGAGCTATTTCTTTTACCTTTTTTATAACTCCAAGAGTAGAAACGATCATCGCATCAACGCCAATTTCTTTAAGCTTTTTAATATGCTCTTCAACCAAAGGCAATTGATTCTCAAAAGGAAAAGAATTAACCGTTGCATAAACTTTTACATTTTTATTATGAGCATAATCAACGGCTTTTTTAAATGTTTCGTAGTCAAATTCTTTTCCGCTATGACATCTAAGAGAAAAGTGACTAACGCCTCCATATACAGCATCGGCTCCATAAGCTATTGCTATTTTTAATTTTTCAAAATCTCCAGCCGGTGCTAAAAGTTCTGGCTTTTTCATCTATCCTCCAAACTCTTGAAGCAATTTTTCAATTTCATCTTCGCTTAAAGCTTCGTCTTGATCGCCATGAATATAATCAGCGCTTTTTACTCTTTCTTCATCGGATACTTTTCCTTCAAAAAGTTTATTCATATATTTAATCAATGCTCTCATGATATTAATTACTCTTTCTATTTTTTGTCTATGAATATCTTGATATTGCATAATTTCAAGCGCCGTAAATAGTTTCGAATCCATCTCTTCTGATTTTTCAAGCACTCCTTCTATCTCTTTTATTTTCTCTTCAATTTCTTGAATTTGTCTTTCAAAAGTTTTAATGTGAGGAAATTTCGTATGAAGTTTTATAAAAATTTCTTTTTCTTTTAACAAAAATTCTTTAACATCTGAAAGCTTCTCGGTTAGCATTCCAACATCTTCCGAAATTTCAGAAATAATCTCAAGTACCTGAGAAGCTTTCTCTTCCGATTCTTTAGTTACTTCGTCAAGCTGAGCCACAACCTTATGTTTATCATCAGCTGGAGGAGGATAAATTTCTTCCCCATCTACAGAGTTTTCTTCGCTCTTTTCCTCATTTACTACATCGGAAAATTCAGGTGGTAACTCTTCATCTTGAGATTGGGTATTTTCTATATTATCTATATCGCTTAAATCCGGTAAATCTCCTCCATTATTTAACAATGCGTCTAATTCTTCTTGTGTCATATCCCACCTCTTTTTTGCGTTAATTATAATATAATTTTAATAAAAAAGGCAAAAAGTGATAGATTTACATAACCATACTCCTCTTTGTAATCACGCAACAGGAAATTTAAAAGAATACATTCAAAAAGCTATAGAAAAAGAAATTAAAATATTTGGATTTGCCGATCACGCTCCAATGGAATTTGATAAAAAATATAGAATGAGTTTTGAAGATATGAAAAATTACGAAAACTCCATAAATTCTTTGAAAAACGAATATAAAGATAAAATAAAAATCCTTTTAGGATACGAAGTCGATTTTACACCAAAAAAATATCTAGATAAAAGAGTACTAAACGCAAACGTAGATTATTTAATAGGAAGCGTTCATTTTCTTGATAATTGGGGATTTGACAATCCCGAATTTATAAAAGAATGGAAAAATAGAGACATAGACGATGTTTATAAAGAATATTTCAAATACGTAGAAGAGATGAT
>JAMORJ010000092.1 GCA_027063595.1 Nautiliaceae bacterium
CCCCATAAAAAAAAAAAAAAAAAAAAGTAATAATTAAAATTAAAAAACTTTATTATTTTCTTTAAATTTTATCTACACCAGTAAGAGTTTAACTTCTTGCTAAATAATATTCAGTCATACTTGGTCTGTAATGATTTATTTCCTTTGATACTTCTTTGAGTGCTTCTTTTTCATTCATTCCATTTTCTTTTTTGCTTATGTAACTTTGTTTTGCATAAGTAACTCTAAAATCGTGAGATTTATTTATTCCGACGTTTTTTAAATCTTTCATATAGGTTGAATAACTTGGAACATTTTTAATTTTTTGTAGTTCTTGGGCTAATTGTTTAGAAATTTGTTTAGCTTGATAGAAATGATTTCCTTTCCCTTTTACACCAATTAGTGTATTTGTTTGCTTATCGTAGTATTTGTTTACGTTTTTTGCCACTTCTAGCGCTTCTGAGGCTCTTAGACCTGTTTCTGCTTGTAATTTAGCTATAACAGCACTTTCTGCTCTTAAATCGCTTAATTTATTAATTTTTGAGCTTATATCTTTTATTTCTCTCCCTTTTACATACTCTTGTTGCTTTAATTCTAACTTTATTTGCTCTCTTACGTCTTTAAAAATATCTTTTTCTCTTGCTGGGATAGTTACATTTGCTTCTTTTAATCCGTTTAGCATAGCATTAAAACCACTAACGTAATCAATCTTTGTTTTTGGAGCTAAATCTTTTGTTCTCTCCTGGATAAATTCGTTTAAGGTTTTTTCATTCATAAACTCGTTTATTTTGCCTTCTTTTATGCCTTTATTTTCTAAGTGTTCTTTAAAATCTTTTAAATACATTTCTCGCTTTTTTGCTACTGCTACTGAATGGGTAAAATTATCATCTTTTAAATGTCGCCCCTCTCCAAATTTCGCTAACCTATGAAAAGCATCTTTGATTTGTTTCTCAAAACTTCCACCCCTTAAATTAGCCATTTTCTACCTTTTTTAGAAATCTGTAAATGCTTGAATGAGATATTTTTGCTTTGTGTAGCTCATACATCAAATTCGAAATTCTACGTGCTCCAAGCCCTTGGTGATGATAGGATATAATTTCATCTGAGTATTTTATTAAAACTTTATTTTTTATACCTGTCAATTCTAATTTTTTTTTCTTTTCTTTTTTTTCATTTTTAATTTGTTTTAGTATTGTTGTAATACCTTTTATTAGACTTGTTTTTGTGTGTCCGTTCTTTTGTATCCAACCACTCAGACGTTTTAGAAAAACTAAATTTTCTTCTCTTGGTAATCCTGTAATTTGTTGTAATTCTGCTAGTTTTGAATATGGAAACATATTTCTCCTTTTTTTTTGTAATTTTTTTTGTTAAAAAAAAACCCTAAGGGGTAAAAACTATACGTTTTTATTATGTAACATCAAAACCTGTTTTTTTTATTTAATCCCGTTGCTTTGTAAGAACTGCGCTTTTTTACCAAATAGAAAAACGCGAAAAACTATAAAAATTTAAGCCAAAAGGAGCAAAAAAAAATTGCCGTTAGAGCTTCAAGGGAGGAGTGTATCATAAGAAGCGGTTTTGATACCTTTTAATACTTTTTACGATACGCATTTGATACACTTATAAGAAAGTGTTAACCCCATAAACTTGGAATTTTCAGCCCCAAGTGGGGCATCAAATTCCTGCGAGCGTGTTACGCTATCTCTTTTTCTTTTTTGCTACGCAAAAAAAGATAAAAGAGATTAGCTCCACACGCCAAAAGGCATAACAAACACAAAACGTAAAACTAACACTTAACAAAAAAACGCAAACGAAAAAATTGACCTATATATATAAAAATAATTTTTGCATCTTTGAGTTAAAAATGTAGTTTGTTTTGTGGTTGAACTTGGTTTGGGGGGGGTTAAAAAAAAGATAGTTTCAAGAAGACATACCTATCCTGTATCCCATATTTGGAATGGGTTAGTTTGTTTCCTAACTATATTTAGGAATATATGAATATATACAAATATATTCAATCCCTCCAATTTTAAGTGGTCTTCATCAATGTAATTGATGTTGGGGTAAGCCACCTTTTGCAGATTAACTGCAAGGACTGAGTAAAGCCCTGTCAACGATAGATAATTCTATCGTAAAAAAAAATAAAGATGTGTTATTATATCAAACTTTTAAATAAAAAGTATTTTTATCTACTTTTTTAAATTCAAATAGTTGCCATTTTTCTACGTCTTCATCTAACAGCACATAAGCACCTGTATTATTTTTTTCTAATTGTTTTAATATATCGTTTTTAGTTATTTTAAATCCCTTGTTTATAAAAAATTCAACTAATTGGTCTAATGTCATTTTCATTTTATTATCCCTTTTTCAGGTTCACACGTGGCTATGTTTATTTGAAGTAATTTGTTTTAGGGCTATAACAAAAGTTCCTAAAACTAATAAAGTCATTATTATTACATTTATCATTTTGTTTCCTCCAGTTTGTCTAAATAATCTTTATAAAATCCCAATATTATGAAGAGTACAATAATAAGAATTATTACTAAAAAATATAATATAAAAAATTTTTCCATAGTAAGTCTATCATAACTTTGGAATGAATAAGCAATTATTGCAAACAAAGTAGTTAGAATTAAATAAAATCCTGTTCTAATGAATGTTAAGATTTCTTTATATTTTTCTATCATTGTTTAATCTCTACTTCTTTTATATATTTTCTGATAGTTTTTGGATCTAACTTTGTTGCTTTGGCTAATTTTGTTATATTCCATTTATCACCTCTTTTATATTCATCACTAAATAAATTTTGTTGAATGAATCCAAATAATGTAGCTTTTGCTCTTTGTTGTTTTAATTCAGCATTTTTCTTAGCTCTCTCACTTCTTGTCATTTTATCTCCTTGTGTTTTATTTGTTTTCGTTTTTATTATTATATTCCAATTTTTATCGTTATACCAATTCCAAATAGCTCTACATTTAGCCCTTAAAGTGCTTTTTTCCTTATGGTAAAAATGTCTATAAGCAAATTCTTCAAGCATCTCATAAGGAATAAAGCCCATTTCTTGGATAAGTTCTTCCACATAATACTTTATAGCCCAAAAAGTTTGGTCTATAGTATTAATGTTCTCCGCACGAATTTGAACGTGTTTTTTTACTGGAATAGATTTGAGATTTTGGAATTGTTTTAATTCGTAGATATTTTTAAAATCTATGTGAGTATATTTATCAGCTCTTGGTGTAAAATCTAATTTTTCAGGGTTATAGTCCCTAAAAGTTATTAAAAACCTTGCGATAATGTCATTAAAATATTCTCTCGCTTCTTCTGTGCCTGGGTAACCGTTTATTTGCCATCCAACGTAATAGCCTATATTTATATGCTTTAAAAAATTAGGAAAAGGAAGTTTATAATCTAAAAATTCGTTTCCTGTTCCTTTCAGATAAAAATATAACCAAGTAGTAATATTCTCTCTTTTTTGATATACTTTCATTACTTAACCTTTAATAGCAAGAGAAAAGTTTGCCGACTCATTCTCTTGCTTTTTTTAGATATTTTAGTAGGGAAATCATACACTATTTTCCCTACTATTGTCAAGGGTTTTTTTTATTAAAAATAAGTAGGGAAAACGAACGCATTAAGGGGTGCATATTTTTGCCCTAGCAAAAATACTTTTTTGTGCTATTCTTTGGCACAACTGTTTTCCCCAGTAGAAAAAAAAAAAAAAGTAATAATTAAAATTAAAAAACTTTATTATTTTCTTTAAATTTTATCTACACCAGTAAGAGTTTAACTTCTTGCTAAATAATATTCAGTCATACTTGGTCTGTAATGATTTA
>JAMORJ010000093.1 GCA_027063595.1 Nautiliaceae bacterium
AGGTGTTTGATTATTTCTTCTTTATTGTATTCTTTAAATCCTTTTGGTAGGTCTATTTTTTGTAAAATTTCCAATATTTTTGGAAAAGGTTTAAGGTTTGTAATTTGAATTGAGTGCTTAAGCTCTTTTATTTGAGCAATATATTTTTTCCCAACTTCTAGTGGTAAGTAGCTTTTTGTTTCAGTTTCTCTATTGCCAAGTTTTATTAAGTAAGTAATTGGGTTTATTTGTTTTTTAACTTCAATTTTTACAGGTAAAGTAGCGTTAAATTCGATAGGGGCTGATACTCTATTTATGGTTTTTAATATTTTTCCAAGTTTAGAGATGTTTAATGGCATCTACAAGCCTTAAAGCTATGTTTTCTTTTTTGTCTTGTTTTAATAGCGTTTCTTTATCTTTTGTAATGAAGATTATTTCGTTTTCGTCGCTTCCGAAATTGTTTTTTGTTAATAGATTTAGACAAATTGCATCAAGTTTTTTATTTTTTAAAGTTTTTTTTGCGTAAAAAAGAGCGTTTTTTTCATCCATTTCCGCTTTAAAGCCTATTTTTTTAAAGTTTTTTTCTTTTAAAGATTCCAATATGTCAATATTTTTTTCAAGTTCTAGGCAAAATTTTTCTCCAATTTTTTCTTTTTTTAATTTGCCGGGAATATATTTTGGTTTATAATCTACAATCGCAGCTGCCATTATTAAATAATCTGGATTTTCTTCTAAAATAGCTTGAAAATAATCTTTTGCGCTTTCTACTTTGATTTGTTTTATTTCTTTTGTTAAGTTATGTTCTTTGCTTGAAATTAAACTAACGTTTGCTCCTTTTATATAAAAGGCTTTAGCCAAAGCTTCTCCCATTTTTCCACTTGAAAAATTGCTAATAAATCTTACATCGTCAATTCTCTCAATGCTTCCGCCAGCCGTTATTACTACTTTTTTATCTTTCCAAAAATCTTCTTTTTGAACTTCTCTTAATGCTCTTAAGAAGATTTCATAGGCTTCGGCCATTTTTCCAATGCCTTTATCTCCACATGCAAGAAGTCCATCGTTTGCTTCTATAATGTTTAATTGTTTAAAACTTTTTTGAGTTGTTGGATGAAGATACATATTCGTATTTGCTGATGGAGCAAAAAGAGTAGGTGCTCTACAAGCCATGTAAGTTTGTAAAAGCAAATTATCAGCTATTCCGTTTGCCGCTTTGTTTATGGTATTAACGGTTGCCGGAGCTATTATAAAAATATCAGCCCATTTTGCATAATCTATATGATTTACTTTATCGCTCCAGCTTTCATTTTCTTCAATTAATACTTTTTGGCGAGTTAAAGTTTCAAATGTTAGAGGAGTTATAAATTTAGCAGCAGATTTTGTCATTACCACTTTTACATTATGACCAGCTTTTATAAAAAGTCTTATTAATTCGCAACTTTTATAAATTGCAATACTTCCAGTCACTCCGATTAATACGTTCAATCTTTCCTCCCAAAAAACTTATAATAAAACTTTTCTACTATTTTTAACGGGGCTCTACTAATAGCAAGAGCACCTTTTTTTACGTCTTTATTTACGACACTTCCGGCTCCAATAATTACTTCGTCTTCTATTGTTATTGGAGCAATTAATTTAGTGTCGCTTCCTATAAATACGTTTTTGCCAATTTTAGTTTTGTATTTGTTTTTCCCATCGTAATTACAAGTAATGCTTCCAGCACCGATGTTTGTGCCTTTATCTATTTCGCTATCACCAAGATAACTTAAATGACCAGCTTTTACGCCGTTTAATTTGGAAGCTTTAACTTCTACGAAATTTCCGATTTTACTATCTATTATTTCGCTTTTTGGTCTAATTCTTGCTATTGGACCAATTTCGCTGTTTTTAATGATTGCTTCTTCAATTACTGAATTGGATTTTATTTTGCTTTCAATTATTACGCTTTTTTTAATTACGCATCCACTTTCGATTTCGCATTCTCCTTCAAAAGAAGAATAAGCGTCAATAAAAATGGTATCTGGCAATCTCATAATAACGCCTAATTTCATCCAATATTCTTTTATTCTCTTACACATTATCTCTTCGGCTTTTGCTAAATCTTTTTTTGAGTTTATTCCTTTAAAATTTTCTTCTTTAACTTCAATGGCTTTTACGCTTAATCCATCGTTTACTGCCATTTCTATAATATCAGTTAGATAATATTCTTTTTGAGCATTTTGATTTGAAAGTTTTGGAAGATATTTTTGTAATATTTCTTTTTTAAACAGATAAACTCCTGCATTTACATAAGGAATTTTTAATTCCTCTTCGTTTGCATCTTTTTGTTCTACGATTTTTTTTACTTTGTTGTTTTCAAGTATTACTCTACCATAACCATCAGGATTGTTTAATTTCATAACGCTCATTACAATATCGGCATCTATATTCAAAAACTTTTTAAGTTCGTTTGCCTGAATTAATGGCATATCGCCGTTGAGTATTAAAATTTTTTCTTCTTCTAAGGAAGTTTCTTTTAAAGCGCCTCCGGTTCCTGGAAAATTTTTTAAGTCTTGTTTAAGAATTTTTACAGGATATTTTGATACAATATTTTTAACATTTTCAAACTGATGATTTAAAATTACATGCACATTTTTGGTGAGTTTTAATGCTTCTTCGATAATGTATTCGATCATCGGTTTGTTGCATAAAGTATGAAGTACTTTTGCCGATTTACTTTTCATGCGAGTGCCTTTGCCGGCAGCAAGAATTATAACTTGAAGCATCTTAAACCTTTTTGATGAAATTATAACATAAAGGAGTAAAATGGATTTAGCAACAGTCATTGGATTAGTAGGAGCCCTTGGTTTGATTATTGCCGCAATGGCTATGGGGGTTGGTATTGGTCCATATATTGATCCTCAATCAATTCTTATCGTTGTACTTGGGTCTATTATGACTTTGTTTATTGGTAATAAAATGGAAATGATGACTAAATTTGCAAAAGTATTTATGATTGCAATAAAACCAACTTATCAGCCAAATTTTGAAGAATTAATTAAAAAACTCGTAGATTACGCAACTCAAGCAAGAAGAGATGGAATTTTATCTCTTGAACAAGCAGCGGCAAATGAAGAAGACGAGTTTTTAAAAAAGGGTCTTTCAATGGCTGTTGATGGTAATGAACCAGATACCATTAGAGAACTTCTTGAAATTGATCTTGAACAAATGGATAATAGGCATAAAAAAATGGCTTCTATTTTTAGTAACTGGGCGGGACTTGCTGGAGCGATGGGAATGATTGGTACTCTTGTTGGGCTTGTTGCCATGCTTCTTAACATGTCAGATCCATCTGCTATTGGTCCAGCAATGGCGGTTGCTCTTCTTACGACTTTATATGGAGCTATGATTGGTAACATTTTTGGTAATCCTATTGCAAATAAACTTGGGCTTAGAAACGATGATGAGATATTAGCAAAAACAATGATAATTGAAGGGATTATGTCAATTCAAGCTGGAGATAATCCAAGAACGCTTGAGGCGAAGTTATTAAGTTTTCTTCCTCCAAGTCAAAGAAAATCTCAATTTGAATAGGATAAATTATGGCTAAAAAAAAATGTAAATGTGAATGTCCTGAATGTATGCCAGAGTGGCTTGCTACCTTTGGGGATTTGATGAGTTTGCTTCTTTGCTTTTTCGTTTTGCTTCTTTCAATGTCAACAATGGATGCAAAAAAAGTAAAAGAAGCAATAGGTTCTTTAGCTGGAGCTTTAAGTGTACTTGAAGGTGGAACTCAAACGGAAGTTAGTAGAAACAGAATTCAGCTTG
>JAMORJ010000094.1 GCA_027063595.1 Nautiliaceae bacterium
AATTTCCCTTAACAATTCTTTTGCTTTCAGTTTATTCTTTTTATAAAGCATTTTTAAAAAATCCATATTTTTACACGCTATTGCATACTTTTTTACTATTTTATATTTATCAAACAGCTCTAACAATATTTCCAAATCTTCTTTTCTTTTAAGACATGGCAAATTATAAAAAATATATTCTACTATTTCTTCTTTCGGAAGTTGTTTTAAAACATTTTTAAGTAAAAAATAATATTCTTTATGATCTATCATATAATCAATCGCCAAAAAACTCCTAGAGCTAAAATTTTCAATATAACCTCTTGCTTCATCAAATTCTTTAAATCTATCAATTCTTTTTTCTTCAAAATTCTTAAACATCAAACATCCTTCGGAAAATTAACATTTAACAAAGGTATCATCTCTTGAGAAAGAACCATTCCACCAATATAAGAATCGGAATTAGAAAAAATAATTTTATCTTCTTCCACATACAATAAATCATCAATTTGTTCTATTAAAAAAGCTCTTTTTGGATTAGATTTTACAACCACAATTTTCGCTTGGCTATCATCCAATTTCTTTTTTAAGATCTCTTCTAAAGAAACCAAAATTACCGCACCTTCTCTTGTTGTAATAATCCCTTTAATATAAGGATTGTCATTGGAGATGTGTAATAATGTTTTTTTATAATCAGTAATTTCCAATACATCTTTCATTTCGATTGCAAATTTTTGAGAACAAATTTCCACCACCAAAATTTCTCTTTTATTTAAATAACCAACTTCTACTTTTTTATCAAAAAACACTACTCCATATTTCTCGATTTTTGATTTCAAATATTCGTTGTTAAATACTTTTACCTCTTTATTATCATAAACGAAAAATCTATCAAAAATACCCTCGCCTTTTACAATCTCACTTTCATCTATTATAACCGTATCCATAATTTCATCCACTACCATTCCCAAAACTTTTTCATCTTCTAAAAAAACAATAGAACTTTTATTACATTCTTTATAAATTTTTTTAAAATCGACCAAAGGAATAGCCAACTTATTTAAAATAAATACATCTTTATTATTATATTCTTCTACTTTTTTTAACAAACTAACATCAATTCCCAATATTTCGTTGTTACATTTAAACAACAAAAAATTTTTATAGTCTTTATTTACCTCTTTTTTTTCTTCATTCTTATTGAAAAAAACCGGAATATTAACGTCATTTAAAAAGTCTAAATTTAAATTTCCTATCAACTCCCCATTTTCCTCAAATACTTCTAAAGAAAATGCTTCTTTTTTTTCTAATTCGTCAATTTTTATAATCTCATCAATCAATACCGCATATTCTTTATCTTTAAAAACTATTGCTACGGCCGTTGAAGGATCTTCTCCACCCAATCCCCACGCTTTTTTTAAAGAAATAACCGGATAAACGTTTTTATTATATTTAGTAATTCCTAAAACAAAATCAGGAAAACCTTCTAATTTCAAAATCTCCTCTACCTCAAAAAATTGTTTAATATTCTTCATTTCTATTGCAAAATATTTATCAGCTACTCTAAATTTTATCGCCGGCACTTTCATTCTTTACTCTTTTACGCTATTTAATGTCTCTTTTTTTAATTTTTCTACATACACTTTCATTTTCTTTGCTAATTTCAAAATCTCATCTGCCATTTGTTTTGCTTTTTTAGTATTATCTTCCGATATATCAGCCGCTTCTTTAGTTTGTTTAGAAGCTAATGCAATTTGATCTACCGCTATTTTCATTTCATTAATAGAATTTTTTAAAATTTCAACCTTCGCTATTACATCTCTTAAAGATTTTAAATTTATATGAAACTCATTACTCATTTCCTTGATTTTATTTATTTCGCTATTAATTGTCAGTTTAATATTGTTAATTTCTACTAAAATCTTATCGTTCTCTTCATTTACTTTATCTATAGTCTCAATAACTCCATCAAGCTTTTCTTCAGAAGAATCAGCAAGCTCTCTTATATCTGAGCTAACTTCGCTAAAACCTTTTCCTTCTTTTACTCTCATAGCCTCTACAGCACCATTGATAGAAAGCGTTCCAATTTGGACAATTGCAAGTTCTATTTTTCTAATTAAATTATTAAGTTTTCTAATTTTAGACTTAACTTCGTTAATTTTTTCCTTTTCTTTTTCAGCTATTTCACTATTTTCAATAGCTTTATTCTCAATTTCTTGTAAAGAATCACTTATTTCATTAAAAATTGAAAGTATTTCATTAAACATTTGATAAATTTTTTCAATATTTTCATTTGAAGCATTAATATACTCAAAAGAAGAAGTTGCAATTTCATAAGATTTAGTAGCATCCTCCCTTGAAATTTCAGCAGCCTCCTCTATTTGAGATAACGCTTCAACTATTTCATTCATAGCATTTTCTAATTGAAAAATAGAATTTGCCAATTCTTCACTTGCAGTTGATAAATCTAAAGATACGCTCTGAAAATCATTTTTTAACAAATTTTTTAACATCTCAGCTGAATCTTTCACATCCTCAAATGCTTTAACTTCACTTGCTATTGTATTTGTAACTTCACTTACAGCACTGGCACTCTCTTCGGCAGCAGCGGCTATAGTCTCAGCAGATTGATGCAAATGAGAAATTTCGTCGGTAAATTTTTTAATATTTATAATTAATTCATCACCAAGATTAGTAATAGTATCAATCATTTCTCCAATTTTTCTCATTTTATTAGCTAATATTAAAGCTTTTTGAGCCAACTCTTGAATTTCATTTTTCATTTCTTCTATTTTTTGATTGGAATTTAAAATCTTACTTTTTATTTCATTTACAATTTCTTCAATCTTTACTGCATAACCACTTGATTTTTTAGCCATTAATCTAATTTCATTTGCCATAATAGTAAAGCTTCTACCTCTCTCTCCTACTTTAGCTGCTTCAATTGCCGCATTTAACGCAAGCAAACCCGTTTTTTTAGAAAGCTTAGTAATAAAACTAACTGCTTCATTTATAGCTTCACTTGCTTTTAACAAATCTTCAGATTTTTTATATATTTCGTTTGCTTCATTAGAAGTAGATTTTAAACTCTCACTTGCTTCAATAAAAGAATCTATTGCATTTAAAAGAGTAGATTTAAAAGTCAATACCACCTCTATAATGGAATTTACTTCCGCTTCTAAAAATTTGGAATTTTGTTTTATTTGAGTAATCGCACTTAAAGTTTCTTCACTAGCTCCAGCACTCTCTTCGGCAGCAGCAGCTATTTGCTCCATTGACGATTTTAAAACATTTATTTCTTCTAAACCCCTTTTAGAATCTTCAAATAAAACATCAATTATTTTTTCAATTTCCAAATCAACTTCTACCTCTTTTTTTATTTCAACATTTTCAACATTGTTATCTTCTAAATTTATAAACCCCACAACCAGCTCCTTGAGAATTTCTTAATAAGAAGCTGATTTTGTAACCTTTATTCAAAAATTTGTAAATTTTTCAATAAAACTTACATACGGGTACAAAAATCAAACTTCTTATCAAATAAATTATATCAATTTATATTAGCGTTTCAACTCAACGATACCAAAAAAAACAAAAAAATGTTACAAAAAAATTTTCAACAATCATTTAGAAGTTTATTACTATCTAAACAACTAAAATATAAAAAGCAATAATGATTAAAGGAGAAAAGAGAATTA
>JAMORJ010000095.1 GCA_027063595.1 Nautiliaceae bacterium
CTCCAATGAAGCCAATAAACTTTTCTTTTCTTTATTTCTTTTAATCAAAATTGTCTTTCTTGCCATAAAAACATTTAACTTTACATTCAAATTATTTATTTTCGTAATTAACTCATTATATCTATTCTCTTCAGAACTTTCATATTTATTTGCTAAGGGATATATAAAATAATACATTAAAAAAGCAATCAATATTACTATCATCAACACAAAATATATAAACTCTTTTTGAGGTTTTTCTTCAAAATATTTATCTATATTCTTTAAAACATTCATTCTGTAATCCTAATAATAGAATTGTATTTGCCGTTTTTATATTCAATTTTATCGAAATCACAACCAAATCCATTATCAGATAAATCTTTTATTAAATTAGAAATTGAATTTTCCTTATAAGAATAAACCTTAAAAACATATTTTCTATTGCTAAAACTGATACTTTTTGCATATACCTTATTTTTATTCATAAGATTTGTAATTTCAACAAGCTCTTGAGATTTTGGTAAATAAGAAAATTTAAATTTATAAACGCTTTGTATAAATTTTTGATAATCGCTTATTTCCTTCTTATAAGCTAAAATCTTTTTATCAAGAATTTTTTCGCTTTTAGCAAGATTTGTAATTTCGTTACTTAACGCAGAAATTTTAGCGTTTAGCATATCTACTTTTTTAGATAAAATTTCGTTTTTACTTTCGTAAATTTTACCTTTTAACCACATATAAAAAGGATAACTTCCGCTTATAATAAAAGTCAAAATGCTTGCTATTATTAATTTACCGCTTGGTCTATAAATAAACGTAGGCTCTCTTAAAAACAAAGAAAAATTAAAAGTTTGATCGTTTTTTTCATATGCATAATGAGTTTCAAGCATTCCTAAAAACAAAAACGGATCTACTGGAAGTTTATCTAAATTATATTTTTCATAAAATTCGAAATTAAAAGCTTCAAGATGCAAAAATCTAGAAGCAAACATATCCAAATCTGGAATTTCCCCAATTTCGGAAGTAATAAATACCCTCTCTACAGAACTTACATCATATAAAGATAAATATTTATCAATTTGCTCCTTAATTAAAGACAAAATAGCAGAAAACTCATTTTTTATAATTTCCAAAACAACCAATTCTTCAGTAGAATACTTAATATCGCTAAAACCTTTTTTTGTTAAAATTTTCTTTAAAAGATCATAATTAAAATTTTTTATTTTTAATTTCGAAAGAGCATTATAAAGTCTATCCAAACCTCCCGAGAGAGTTTGAATATATACAAGATCTCCTTCAGAATAAAAAGTTAAAAAAATTTTATCATTTAAAATCACTACAAAAACATCATCTGCTTCTTTTAAAATTCCTTCTTCATACAACGCTCTATAAGAAAAAGCGGGAAAAGAGACATAATCAATATATCCCGTCTCTTTAAGAATATCTTTATAATTGTTTTTTAAAAATGTACTTGGAACTATAACAGTCTCTACTTCTACATATTTATCATCTTTTAGTTTTTCAACTATTTCATATTTAATTACATATTCTTCGGTTTCATCCACTCCAGCTTCGTCATACACTTTAGTTTCTACAAAACTATCTAAATCGATTTTGTCTATTACATTTCTCTCTAATCTAAAAGAATAAAAAATGGCATTTTCAATTGGAATATATGTACAAAGCAAAGGAGTAGATTTTAACTTGCCTCTATAAATCCTAATTAGCTTCTTATCTACATATAAAATGTATCTCTCTTTGCCTTTAACTCCAATAACTTTATTAACATCATAATTATATTTTTTCAAAACCGCAAACTTATTTTTTAATCTTTTTAAGAAATCTTTATCAATTTTCATAAATCAACCTCATATCCAAGTTCTTCTAACATTTTTTTATTTTTAGTCCAACCTGGAACCACTTTTACATAAAGTTCAAGATAAATTTTTTTCCCGCTAAATTCTTCAAGAAGTTTTCTTGCATACATTCCAATTTCTTTAATTTTTCTACCTTTTTTTCCAATTATCATTCCTTTTTGAGAAGGACGCTCTACTATAATAGTAGCATAAACCTTATCTAAATTATCATATTCTTCAATTTTATCAATAACGACATCAGTTTCATAAGGAAGTTCATCTCCAAGTTTTTCAAAAAGAGCCTCTCTAATTAATTCTTTATAGATATCTCTAATATGCTCAGTAGAAATGATTTCTGGATCATAATAATAAGGATGCTCAGGAAGATGTTTTACAATTTCATCCAAAAGTTCTTCTTTGCCTTTTCCTTCAACAGCGCTAATAGGAATAATAGCTAAGGCTTTTCCTAATTTTTCATACTCTTTTTTCTTTTTTTCTACTTCTTCGTTTGAGACTAAATCAGTTTTCGTTAAAACGACAATATGAGGAATATTTTTTTTATTAAGCTCTAAAAACCATTTATAACCATCTAAATCATCTCTAACATCAGCCAAAAAAAGCACAAGCTCACTATCCCCAAGCGCTTTTAGTGCTTCTTTTAGCATAAACTTATTTAAAAGTTTTTCTTTTTCATGAAGCCCGGGAGTATCTAAAAGAATAATTTGATTATCGTCATGCATAACAATAGCATTTACTCTTTTTCTGCTTGCATTTGCTTTAGGAGAAACAAGCGCTATTTTTTCTCCCAAAAGCCAATTAAGTAAAGTTGACTTTCCAGCATTAGGTTTTCCTAAAATTCCTACAAATCCACTTTTTGGCATTAAATTCCTTATAAAATATATTTCGTAATTTCTTCGCTCTCTACGATATCATCTAATTTAGTTTTTACATAATCGGCATCTACCACAAAATCTTTATCTTTATATTCATCGGCGTTAAAATTAATATCTTCAAGCACTTTTTCAACTATAGTATGAAGGCGTCTTGCACCAATATCTTCAGTTTTTTCGTTTGCAAGATAAGCATATTTTGCCATTTCTCTTAATGCATCTTCGGTAAAAATCAAATTAACTCCCTCCACCTCAAGAAGCTTTTGATATTGTTTAATCAAAGAATGTTTTGGTCTTGTTAAAATTTGATAAAGTGCTTCTTCATCAAGTGAATTTAATTCTACTCTTAAAGGAAATCTCCCTTGAAGCTCAGGTATTAAATCGCTTGGTTTGCTTACATGAAAAGCACCTGCTGCAATAAAAAGAATATGATCTGTATTTACATATCCATATTTAGTATTAACAGTTGAACCTTCCACAATAGGAAGCAAATCTCTTTGAACTCCCTCTTTGCTTGGATCTTGACGAGTATTACCGGTTGCTGCTATTTTATCAATTTCATCTATAAAAATTATTCCATTTTCAGCTCTTTTTATAGCCTCTTTTTTTAGTTCCTCTTTATTTATAAATTTTTCAGCCGCTTGTTTTTTAAGTAATTCTTTCGCTTCTTTTACGCTCACTTCTTTTTTTTCTTTATTTTTATTAAAAATTCCAATAATTTTAACTATGCTCTCTTGAGCCTTAACCATTTCAGGAGGCAAATTATCATCTCCACTAAACTCTTCATCTACTTCTATAGTTACTTTTAAATGATCAACTTCCCCTTTTTTTACTTTCTCTTTCATTTTCTCAAAAGTGTGTTTATATTCTTCTTGTTTTTGTTCAGGCGCATTTTTTGGAAGAGGAGGAATAAGTTTTTTCGTTATTTCGTTAATCACTTCTTCTTCAATTTCATTCTTACTTGCTTCTTCCATCTCTTTTCTTACTAAATTCATAGAATTGTTAACCAAATCTCTTATCATACTTTCAACATCACGCCCAACAAATCCAACTTCTGTATATTTACTAGCTTCTACTTTTACAAAAGGCACTTTCATCATTTTAGCCATTCTTCTTGCAATTTCAGTTTTTCCAACTCCAGTTGGTCCAATCATTAAAATATTTTTTGGCAAAATATCATCTTGCCACTCTTTAGGAAGTTGCATTCTTCTATATCTATTTCTAAGAGCTATTGCTATAGTTTTTTTTGCATCTTTTTGCCCCACTACATATTCGTCAAGATAAGCAACAATCTCTTTTGGCGTCATATTCATTTATCCTCCTCTAATTTTAAAATAGTAATGTTAGTATTTGTATAAATACAAAGCTCTCCTGCTATTTGTAAAGATTCTCTAACTAACGTCTCAGGATCTAAATTCGCATGTTTATCAAGAGCTCTTGCAGCAGAAATCGCAAAATTACCTCCACTCCCAATTGCCGCAAGTTTTCCATCTTCTGGCTCAACAACATCACCATTACCAGAAAGTATAAAAATATGTTTGGTATTAAGAACTATCATCATTGCTTCAAGGCGTCTTAAATATTTATCTTTTCTCCACTCTTTTGCAAAATCAACTACGGCTTTTAACAAATCTCCTTTTCTATTTTGAAGATGATTTTCAAACATATCAAAAAGTATAAAAGCATCGGCTGTACTTCCGGCAAATCCGGCAAGAACTTTACCGTTATAAAGAGTTCTAACTTTTTTTGCATTACCCTTTAAAATAGCATTTCCAAAAGTAACTTGACCATCTCCTCCAATTACGGCAACTCCGTCTTTTTTATATCCAAGTATGGTAGTGGCTTCCAAAGTCATTATTCGCCTTCTACTATTATATTAACTTTTGCATGAATCCCATGACCAAGTTTAATATCAATTTCATATTCGCCAGGAGCTTTAATAGAAGTATGTTCGATTTGTTTTTTATCGATTTCAAATCCGTTTTCTTTTAATTTTTCAGCAATTTCTTTATTCGTTACAGCTCCAAGCAATTGTCCATTTGCACCAAGTTTATGCTTAATAACAATTTTAGCATTTTCTAGTTTTTCTTTTAATTCGTTAATAGCTTTAAGTTCAGCCTCTAAAGCCGCTTTTCTTTTTGCTTCTTCTTTTTCCCACTCTTTTATTACTTCATCGGTAGCTACTTTTGCAAATCCTCTTGGCAAGAGATAATTTCTTGCATATCCGTCTTTAACGTTTTTAATCTCTCCAGCTTTTCCAAGCCCTTTTACATCTTTTATAAGTAATACTTTCATTTGCTCCCTTTTTAAGCTTTTTTTAACATAATTTTCAAAATTATTATTGAATTTTACATAAAATTAGATAAAATTGCAAAAAGACGGTTAGGAAGAGAAATGGAAATAAAAAACGAAGAAGTAACTTTTGAAGAAGTTGGAGTAGCAAATAGACCTATTATTAGCAAAACCGATTTAAAAGGCATTATCACTTACGTAAATACTCCTTTTTGTAAACTTGCAGGCTATACAAAAGAAGAACTAATAGGAAAACCTCACAATATAATTAGACACCCAGATATGCCAAAAGAAGTATTTAAACAACTTTGGGAAACGATAGAAAAAAATCAGCAATGGAGAGGGTTTATCAAAAATTTAAGAAAAGACGGAAAATATTACTGGGTAGAAACCTTTATCGAGCCAATTTTCGACGAAAATAATAAAAAAATCGGATATATTTCAGTAAGAAAACCCGTATCTGAAGAAGATAAACAAAAATACTCGAAAATTTACGAAGAAATGCGTAAGGAAGAACAATGATTATAGTAAAAGATAATAAAATAATAGGGATAGAAAAAGAGCTGCTAAAATCTTTAAATGCTACTTTAGAAGAAGTTTCAGAAATAATTTCCACATTACAACTACAACTTGCAAGCCTAAACAATACTCCAATAAAAATAAAACAACATTCTTTAGAAATAACAGAACTACCAATTTTAAGCATTGAAGAAATAAAAATATTTAAAACAAAAATACTTCCTTCAACACAACCAGAAGAGTTTTCGCTAAATGAAACCATTAAACCATTAGATATAGAAATCCAACCAACTGAAGAATCAATTAAAATCGAACCTCAAGAAATAAATCTTCATCCAACGACTCAAAAAATAGACATCCAACCAATTAACATAGATTTACCTAAACCACCAAAAGAGGAAAAAATAGAAGTAGTAAAAGAAGAATTCATTTCAATTAGTTTTGAAGACGAATTTAGTGAAATTGAAAAATTATTAAACCTTCCAAAAGAAGAAGCTTACAAAGAGATCGAAAAAGAATTAAACCAAGCTTCAAAAGATTTAGATATAGACCTTCAAACCCTAAATGAACTTAAAAACGAATTATTTGAAATGTTTAAAACAGAAAAAGAAAACTTCTTTAACGCCATAGAAAAAAAAGATTACGAAGAAATTCATAAAATCGCTCATAAATTAAAAGGAGCAGCTCTTAATTTAAGACTTACAAACATTGCTATGATTCTTAAAAAAATAGACGAAATTTCAAAACAAAAAAGCGACATACACAAAATTAAATACCTTGTAGAAAAATTTTACGAATTTTTAAAAAAAATTGATTCCATAAAAGAATCTAAAAAAGTAAAAATTCCGCCAGAAATTAAAGCGTTAATTCTTCAAACAATTCAAAACTATCTAAATACCCAAAACGAAAAACAATTTAAAAAAGACAAAAAATACATAGAAAAAATATTAAACGTAAAAATAGACACAATTGAAGATTTACAAAAAATAGTAAAGGAAACTGAATGAGAACTTTATTTATAACACTAATTTTTTCTTCTTTTCTATTCTCCTTTAACGCTTTGTACACAAAAGCTTTTATTGCATACAAAAAAGGACAAAAATATTTAAAAAGTAATCCGCAAAAAGCGCAAAAATATTTTCAAGAATCATTTCTTCTTTTAAATCAAATAAAAAAAGATTCTGCCCAAAAATTTTACCTTTTAGGAGAAATGTATTTAAATGGATGGGGAGTAGCTCAAGATTTAGAAGAAGCAGAAAAAATGTTAAAAAAAGCAATTTCTCTTGGAAATAAAAGAGCATACTGCTCGATTGCCAAGCTTTACATTAAAGAAAACAAAAACGAATTAGCGCAAAAATATTTAAAGAGTGCAAAGAAAAACTCAATAGCATGTAATTTAAACTAAGGAGAAAAAAATGAAAGGTTCGTTAATTAGATTAATCGTAATAGCCGTATTTGTTCCTACGATTATATTAATGGGAATAAGTGGATTTTTCCTATATAAAAACTATGAAAAATTCCAAAACGTAAAAAAGCAAGAATTATACTTAGAACTAACTAAAAGATTAGAAAATATGCTCGTTTATCTTGGACAAGAAAGAGGTGTAAGTTCTATTTATAGCGTTTCAAAAGGAAATTATCCAAATTCAAAAACCCTGCTCAAAACAAAAAGAACTCTTTTTTCAAACGCCATAAACGATTTAAAAGATTTTGTAAACAAACATCCAGAATTATTTAACGAAGTAAAAGACGTAATTTCTTATACCGAAAAATTACCTATTATTAGAAAAAACATCGATTCTTTTAAAGAAAATTACATTAAAACTTACTTTTTTAAATATTACACGGTATTGGAATCAAAAATAATTAAAGCTATCGCAAAAGTACAATCTCACTTTCCTCAATCTCTTCAAAAATTATACGCAATTAAATTGCCTTTTGAAAGAATTATTTCTTTTTCTGGAATCATTAGAGGTTTTGGATCATATTACATTACCGCAGACACTCCTCTTAGCGAAGAAGAGTATAAAAACGTTTTAATGAAATATTACCACGACACAAACATTTTACCAATTCAATTGTTGGATTCAAAAACTCAACAATATCTAAATACACCCGAATTTAATAAAATTGAAAAAGATATAAAAGAGATTTTATTTTATATCCAACAAGCAAACATGCAGTACTATTTAACAAACGAATTTGATGGATATCCAATTGATGCATTAGATTACTTCAATATTTTTACAAAAAGAATTAGATACTTTAACAAAGTATTAAACGACCTTAACATTAAAATTGAAAACAACATTCAAATAATTTCCAACACAGCTCAACAAAATCTTATTCTAAACACAATCGTTTTGGGAATTTCGATATTAATGCTACTTATTGGTATTTATATTGTTAGATTGATTAAAGAACACATTAAAGAATTATCTGATTTGCTCACTTCTCTTGCTCCAATTATCGGTAAAAATGTTCAAATAGATATTGGATCAACTAAAGGTATCAATGAAGCTATCAAAATAGTTGATGAAGCGATTAAACTAACCCAAGAATCCGTAAAAAAGGCACAAGAAGCCACAAAAGCAAAATCTTTGTTCTTAGCTAATATGTCTCATGAAATTAGAACTCCTCTTAATGGAATATTAGGATTTTTAGAAATTTTAAAAACAACCGAATTAACGCCAGAACAAGAAGAATACATCAATACAATTTCTCAAAGCGCAAAAAACCTCTTACAAATCGTAAACAACATTTTAGATGTAAGTAAAATCGAAAGCAATAAAGTTACACTTGAGATTATAGACTTTAAGGCAATCGACGAATTTGAAAATACATTAGAAATTTTCGCCACTCCAGCTGCTCAAAAGAATATTCAATATGTTGCCAAAATCTCTCCAAATATTCCAAGCACTTTAAAAGGAGATATTTTAAAAATTAAAGAAATTCTTACAAACTTAATTAACAACGCAATTAAATTTACTCATGAAAACGGAACTATTAGCGTAAAAATATTGCTTGAAAAAATAGAAAACAATAAAGCAAGCATTTACTTTGAAGTAAAAGATACTGGAATTGGTATGAGCGAAGAGCAAAAAGAAAAAATTTTCGAAGCATTCGCTCAAGCAGACGAAAGCGTTACGAGAAAATATGGAGGAACCGGTCTTGGACTTACGATTGTAAAAAGTTATCTTGAAATGATGGGCAGCGAAATTAAAGTAGAAAGTGAACTAAATAAAGGAAGTAAGTTTTATTTTACAATAGATTTCGATATAGCAGACGCTACTCCAAGATATAAAGAAAATTCATTTACAAACACAACGTTTGCTATTTTAAATACTTTAAAAGACACTTTAAGAAAAGAATATTCTATGGAATATTTATCATATTTTGGAGTTCAAAGAATAGGATTTAACAACAAAGAAGAATTAAACCAAATTATGCAAAATGAAAACATCAACGCAATAGTAGTATTTGTAGAGGAATCTTCTTGGGAGAATATCTTATCTCTTAAAGAAATAGACCTTCCAATTATTACAATTTCTTCATTTGCATTAAAAGAAAAAATAGATACATTAAATCCGGAAATAACAATCTTTGATCCAAACATGCCTACAAAAACATTTAACTCAATTACCACATCAAAAGAACAAAAAAAAGTCGTACATAAACAAACAACACCTCAAAAAGAAAAACAAATTTATCAATTAAAAGCACTAATAGCCGAAGATAACCCAATTAACCAAAAATTATTAAAAACTAAGCTAAAAAGCATGGGAATTGAAGCAGATGTTGCAAACAATGGACTTGAAGCATTTAACAAATATTCAATGAATCCTGAAAAATATGACATAATATTTATGGACGTTCAAATGCCAATAATGGATGGAGTAGAAGCTACTCAAGAAATTATTGAATTTGAAAAAGAAGAAGAATTACCTCACACTCCAATTATTGCAGTAACAGCAAATGTATTAAAAGGAGATAGAGAAAGATTTATTGGAGCTGGAATGGATGATTATATAGCAAAACCTATCGAACAAAAAGAACTTGAAAGAGTAATAGAAAACGTAATCAAAAATAAATACACTCCAATAGAAGATCAAATTCAAGAAGTTAAACCTTCTAATCAAAAAAATATCGTAATTGCCGCAGAAAGTCACTTTTTATTAAATTACATTAAAAGCATAATAAATATCGATTTTAAAGAAGCCACAAACTTAAAAGAATTAAGTAAACAATTAGATACAAATGCACAAAATATTTTAATTATTGAAGAAGATTTTAATGAAGCCGACATTGATACTTTAATAGAATCGATTAAAAAAGATTTTCCAAATTTGAAAGTTTATGTAATAGGAGAAAAAGAATATAAAAACGCAGATGGTATAATTTCGGATCTAAATCCTCAAACTTTAAAACAAATTATTCAATAAGGATGAAGAATGGGTAAAAAGATTTTAATTATTGATGACGATATGACAAATAGAAAATTACTTAAAACAATTTTCAATCAAAAAGGATACGAAGTCCTAGAAGCAGAAAATGGGCTTCAAGGGCTTGAATTATTAAATGAAGATATAGGAATAATATTTTTGGATTTAATAATGCCTCTAATGGATGGATTAAAGTTTTTAGAAGTTATAAAAAAAGAAAAACCTCAATTTGCAAATATTCCAATTATCGTGTTAACAACAGACGACTCAAAAAAAACTCAGGCTTTATCAGCAGGAGCAAAAGAAGTTATAATAAAACCAATAAATCCGGTAGAAATTATGGAAAAAGTAATAAATTATTTATAAACCTTTATTTCGTTATATAAACTATCTCTCTCTACCGGAATAAATCCTGCATCTTTTATTCTAAAGATTAACTCTTCTAAATCAAGTCCGTTTGAGCTATTTGCTCCAGCGGAAGATTGAATAGATTCTTTTTCTATAGTTCCATCAATGTCATCTGCTCCGTATTCTCCAGCAACTATTGCTAAATTTAAAGTAAAAACAGGCCAATAAGCTTTAATATGAGGAATGTTTTCTAATAAAATTCTGCTAATTGCAACAGTTTTTAAAATTTCTACACTAGTTAAAAAATTTTTTACATTTAAAAAATTATTTTTTCGTTGATATACTAAAGGAATAAAAGCATTAAATCCATTAGTCTCATCTTGAAGTCTTTTAAGTCTTAACATGTGATCGATTCTATGATCTCTATTTTCTATATGTCCAAAAAGCATTGTAGCATTACTTTTTCTTCCTCGCTTATGCCAAAGTTTATGAATCTTAAGCCAATTTTCGCTACTAACTTTTCCTTTACATATTTTATTTCTAATACTTTCATCAAATATTTCAGCTCCACCTCCGGGCATAGAATCCACTCCAGCATCAATCATATCATCAAGCACTTCTTCATAACTTTTAGAACTAATTTCACTAAAAAAATTAACCTCAGCAGCCGTAAAAGCTTTTATATGAATATCTGGAAGTTCTTTTCTTATTTCTTTTACGATACTCATATAATAATCATATCCTACATTTGGATTATGAGCTGATACTATATGAACTTCCTTAGCTCCTTTCTTATAAGCGCTTTTAGCTATTTCTACGCATTCTTCCACACTTAAAGTATAAGGGTTTGGATTCTTCCTATGAGCTGAAAAAGCGCAAAATTTACATACATCTTTACAAATATTAGTTGGATTAATATGTCTATTGATATTAAAATACATTTTTCTTCCAAATTTTTTTTCTCTAATCTCTTTAGCCATTTCTCCCAATTCAAATAAATCTAAATCATAAAGCTTTTTTATGCTATAATCCATCAAAATCCTTTTTTTACAAAAAAATACCACAAAAAGATGCAAAATGCAATATTTAGAAGAACTTATTTATTCAAGCAATAACGATTTTGAAATTATAAAAGAAATAAAAAAAGAAATTAAAAACTATTTAACTCAAATCCAAATTAAAGGCGGCAAAGATTTTTTTGTAAAACATACAAAAAAAATAGATTATTTTATTACTCTAATCTACAAATACATCCTAAAAAAATCATTTGAAGAATTTAAACCCTCAATGAATAATATTCCAATTTCAATTATTGCCCTTGGAAGTTATGGAAGAGAACAACTCTCAATCTATTCCGACATAGATGTTATGATAGTATATGAAGAAATAAAAGGATATAATACCAAAGAAATAATAGAAAACTTCATTACCATGCTCTGGGACTTGGGATTAAAAATCGGTCATAGAGTTCATGAATTAAAAGACTTATTTCCTTCAAGCAACAAAGATATTACCATAAAAACTGCAATGCTTGAAAGTAGGTTTATAACAGGAAGCAAATTTTTGTGGTATAAAATTCAAAACGAATTAAATAAAATTAAAAATTACAACAAAAAAGAATATGTTATAGCAAAATACGAAGAAATGAAAAATCGACATAAGAAATATCCAATTTCAATGGAACCAAACATTAAGGAAGGTTTTGGAGGTATAAGAGATTCCAATACACTTCTTTGGCTTACGAAAGTAATTTTTAATTACCCAAACAATTCGTATCTAATCCCAAAATACGTAAGCGAAGAAGAATTTAAAGAATATAGAAGCGCACTTGAATTTTTATTTAAAACAAGAGTATATCTTCATATGGTAGCAAAAAAGAAAATAGATACGGTTTATCTTGAGTATCAAAGAGATATAGCTTTAAAAATGGGATACAAAGACTCTCCAAGACTTAGAGCTGAAAGAAAATTTATAAAAGAGTTGTTAAAATCTTTATGGACGGTTAACACTTTTTGCGAAATAAATACAAAAAAAATAATAAAACCATTTCTTTATAATATGAATTATTCACAAGCAAAAGAGAAAAGAGTAAACAAAAATTTATACATATGTAACGATACTTTATATTCTACTTTCAATACTAACGATAATTTTGACACACTAATAAACAAAATATTGCTTTTATCTTTTAAAAAATGCGATATTTCCGTTATCAACAACTTAAAAACTAAAAAATACAAATTCAAAAATATCAAAAAATTATTTTATAAAGACTATTCATATCCTCTATTTTTTGCCCTTTACAGAGCAAATAAGCTTGAAAAACTTTTTCCTCCTTTTGAGAAAATAAAATATCTCGCTCAGTTTGATGGGTATCATCAATATCCAGTCGATATACACTCTCTTTATACTCTAAAAGAAATAGAAAGTCTAAAAGAATTTAAAAAATTAAACGAAGAAGAAAAAGCACTCCTTAGATTCACAGCCTTTTTTCACGATTTAGGAAAAGGAAGAAGCGAAGACCACTCAATAATCGGTGCTAAAATAGCAAAAAAATTTGCAAAAAAAATAAACTTAAAAAATGAAGAAATAATAGAAAAATTAATTCGTCATCATACCTTAATGTCAAATATCGCTCAAAGAGAAGATATTTTTAATGATAAAATAATTTTATCTTTTGCTGAAATAGTAGAAAACGAAAAATTTTTAAAATACCTATATCTTTTAACCATCGCTGATATAAAAGCCGTAGGAGAAAATGTATTTACTTCTTTTAAAGAAAATCTGCTAAAAACACTATACAAAAACACTTTAAACGCTCTTAATAACAAAGAATTAATAAACGAAATAAGCAGAAGAAAAAGAAAAGAGACTATGTTAATAAACAAAGAAGATTTCAAAAAACTTCCTTTAATAATCAGAAAAGCTATTTTAACATCCCCTTCAAATCAACTTTTTTTACAAAATTCAATTCAAAAAATTATTGAAATAGCTTATTGGATAAAAGAAATAAAAGAATACGACATAAAATTTAACAATACAAAAAATTTAATCATCGAAATAGCAAAAAAAGATCATTTCAATTTCTCAATCGGATGGTTTTTAGAAAAATTACAACACTTAAATTTAAACCATTTATCGGTATATAAAATAGGAGATCTCAAATATTTTAAAATTGAATTTGAAAAAAAAGTAGAGGATTATGACACTCAAATAATTAAAAAATATGTTAATATGGCATTTAAAGAAAAAAATATAAAAACACAAATAAAATTTAATCGCGAAGAATTCGAAATAGATTGCAATCATTCTCAAAATTATGCTATTTTAAAACTAAAAACAGAAGATAAAAAAGGTATAATTTCTACTATAATGAATGTGTTTGATAAGTATCAAATAAGCATAGAAGATGTTAAAATTTTAACACAAAAAAATATCGCAAGAGATTTGTTTATAATTCCAAAAGAAAGCAAATTTTGCGAAAAAAAAGATAAAATATTAAAGGAACTTTGCTCATGAAGAAAAAAATTTTAATAATTATCGCCATTATAATGATACTCTCTACTATTATTAGAACGGCCATCGTTAGCATTTCTTTTTTAAATTTCTCAAATGAAATAATTCTCAATCAATCTATTTTAATCAAAGAAATTCTCCAAGAAGTAATTGATAAAGATAAATTCTTACAAATCATAAAAAAATCAGAACATATAAGAGATTTAAAATTTGAAAAAGTAAAAAACAAATCGATAAAAATAGATTACAATTTTAAAAACAGAGAAATAAAAGTAATTTTGCCTTTTAGCAATATAGAAAATTTAGTAATAACTTACGATGGAAATATTTATTTTGATAAAATCATTAAAGCTCTTATTCAAGTAATTACCATTGCCATCTTATCCTTAATTATCATAATTTTAATCGTAAATTACTACTTAACCCCATATTTGGAAATTCTAGAAAAAATCAAACAAGTAACCAATAAAATGCTAAAGGGAGATTTTAACGTTAGCATAGAAACCAAACTAAAAGGAGAAGCAAAAGAATTTATAGATAGCTTTAACGACTTTATAAAAAAAATGAAAAATTCATTTGGAGTAATAGAAGAAAAATACACAACTTTAATAGAAAAAGAAAAAAGCGACGATCCGTTAAACGATGCAAAAGAAACAATAGAACAACTTGCAAATATTTTTACTTACAAAAGACTAATTGAAGATGATATTAATGCAAGAAACATTCTAAATAGACTAGTAGATATCATAAAAAGCTTTAACATAAATCATTTTGCAATAATTGCAATTGACAACAGAGATAAAAAAGCCGAAATTTTTTACTCTCAAGGGGACATTTGTTGTGAAATAGAAGAAAAATTCGAAAATTGTAGAGCTTATAGATTAAAAAAAGAGATAGATTCATTTAAATATCCTCACATTTGCGTGATGCATAGATGCGAAAACAACTACGTATGTCTTCCTTTTAGCAGTGGTGGAAACTTTACCGGAATATTAAAAATAATGGAACAAAATTATGAAAATTTAAAACATATTTTGCCATACATAAAAGCTTATTTAAACGAAACTTCAAACGTAATAGAAGCAAAATTTACACTCGAATTGCTTCACAATCAAACAATTAAAGACCCGCTAACGGGATTATTTAACAGAAGATATCTAGAAAACATTCTTGTACCTATAATAAATGGCGCTTTAAGAAGAAACGAAAAAATTGGCTTTTTAATGGTAGACATGGATTACTTTAAAAAAGTAAACGACACTTATGGTCACGAAGCAGGAGATTTAGTATTAAAAACATTAGGAAAAGTTTTATTAAATTCCATTAGAAAAAGTGACATTGCAATAAGATATGGAGGAGAAGAATTTTTAATTCTTTTACAAAATATTAAAGACAAAAAAGAAGCTTACAAAGTTGCAGAAAAAATAAGAAAACAAATCGCAAATACAAAATTTTATATTGGAGATCAAACCATTAACAAAACTGTAAGTATCGGAGTTTCGGTATATCCAGACGATTGTCAAAAAAGTTGGGAATGTATTAAAGCCGCAGATTCGGCATTATATGAAGCAAAAAGAAGCGGTAGAAATAAAGTAGTTTTATTTGAGAAAAAACATTTAACTTAAGATTTATTTTTATTAGGTTTAGCAAACTCAATTAAATCTTCAGCCGTTTTAATATTTTTTGGAAGTTTTTGTATGGCTTTTAAAAACACTTCTTTTGCGCTTCTTGCATCGCTTAAAGCCCTATGGTCAATCTCTTCTGGAAGTTTTAATTCCTCCTTTAAATACTTAAGTCCATATCTTGGAGCTTTTATCGTTTTTTTCGCCAAAGAAATGGTACAAAGATGCCTATTTAAAAGATATCCCAAATTTTCCTTTTCAAATTGACTTGCCAAAAAATTATAATCAAAATCCGCCGCATGAGCGACAAATATAGAATCTCCTAGAAATAGTCTGAATTTTTCCAATATCTCTTTTTGAGACTTTTCGTTTTTTAACATATCGCTATCTATTCCAGTAACAACGGTAACATATTTAGGCACCTCTTTTGTATAAATTAAAGAAGAAAACTCATCTACAACCTCAAAATTTTTAAGCTTTACTGCTCCTATTTCGATAATTTGCCCTTCTTTTGGCTTTGAATTATTTACTTCCAAATCCACTATTGTATAAATAAAATCCTGATAAGGTCTTATTGCAGTAGACAAATAAACTTTGTTATCTTTAATTTCAAGAGGCAAGCCTTGAAACTTTAATATATCAATAACCGAATCAAAATCAAACCCAGGATAAATTTTCTCCGTTAGTTTTAAAAAACTCTTTTTATCTATGCCTTTTTTTAAGCTTTTTATTAGTTTTTTAAACATTTCAAAATCTTTTTTACCAAAATTATATAAAATAACGAAAAAATAGCAAAATCCTGATTTTGATTTAAATAATGTTAAGATAATGGAAAAAAATTATTAACTAATACTTTTTTTTATTGCAATAAATAATTAAACTTGCTATAATATGAAAAACTTTAAAAAGGATAAAAATGGTATTGGTTATGAAAGTTGGTGCCAGTGAAGAAGAAATTCAAAAAACAATAAATCAAATAAAAGAATGGGGTCATGATGTAAGCGTTGCTCCCGGAGAAAAACAAGTAGTTATTGGAATTATCGGAGATAAAACAGACTTACTTGGAAGACCACTTCACACTCTACCGGGAGTAGCAAAAGTACTTGAAGTATCAGCACCATATAAAAGAGCAAGCAGAGAATTCCATCCAGAAGATACAATTATAGAAGTTGATGGAGTAAAAATTGGAGGTGGACACAAAGTAATAATTGCCGGACCTTGTAGCGTTGATACGGTTGAAAATGTTATATATTTAGCAAAAGTAGCAAAAGAAAACGGTGCACATATGTTAAGAGGAGGAGCTTATAAACCAAGAACTTCTCCATATACTTTCCAAGGGCATGGAGTTGAAGGCTTAAAAATGCTTGCTGAAGCAAAAAAAGAAACTGGACTTCCAATAGTAACAGAACTTATGAGCATTAAAGATATTGATGATGTATATAAATACGCGGATGTTATTCAAATTGGAGCAAGAAACATGCAAAATTTCCCTCTTCTTAAAGAAGTAGGAAAACTAGATAAACCTGTAATTCTTAAAAACGGTATTTGTTCAACCGTAAAAGAACATTTAATGAGTGCTGAATATATTATGAGCGAAGGAAACGACAAAGTAATTCTTTGTTTGAGAGGAACTAGAACTTATGAACCAAGCGTTAGAAATACTCTTGATGTAACTTTAATTCCGATTATGCAAAAAATGACTCATCTACCTATTATAGTAGATCCAAGCCATGCAGCTGGAAAAAGAGAATTTGTAAGCGCACTAGCTTATGCTGGAATGGCAGCTGGTGCGGATGGTTTGATAATTGAAATGCACAATTGTCCAAAAGAAGCTCTAAGCGATGGGGATCAAGCATTACTTCCAAGAGATTTTGAATACTTAATGAAAAAATTAAAAGAATTAAAACCTTGGAATCAAAAAGAGTGGTGGGAATTTGACAAAACAAAAGACACAGACTGTATAAAAGTAAAATAACCTCCTCTCTTTTGCCTTTTAAATCTTTATTTGTTACAATTGAAAAAAAGGCTTCTAATGAATGAAATTTTAAAAGAAGCTATTATTTTAGCCAAAGACGCTTCAAAAAAAGCTCCAAAAATAGAAGGAATTCCAACAGGAATAGAAGGGTTAGACGAATTATTTTTTATAGCGGAAATTGAAAACCAAAAAATAACAAAAAAACCATTAAAAGGAATTCCAAAATACAGTGTATGTAATATAACTGGAATTAACGATACCGGAAAAAGCTTAATGGCAGAACAATTTGCCATATACCAAGCACAAAAACACAAAGTATGTTTTATTACTGTTGAAACTCCTGCAAATTTTGTTATAGCTTCTATGAAAATGAGAGCAAAAGCAATGAAAATCGACGAAAAAATAATTGAAGAAAATATTATATTTATAGATGCAACAAGTAATTATAAATTAAGAGAAGAGATTCCAACTTTACTTAATACTTTAGCATATGCCATAAAAGAATACAAAATAGAATTTACTATCATCGATTCGATTACTGGACTTTTCGAAAATAAAGAAATGTTAGCAAGAACTATAGTTAGAAAAATTTATAATTTTCTAAAAAAATGGTATCAAACAAGCATTATTATTTCTCAAAAAAGAAGCGGTCACGATGCATTTAGCGCAGAAGCCGCTGGAGGATACGTAGTAGGACATATCGTAGATGGAACGATAGTATTAAGCAAAGAAATAATAGATACTCCCTACAAAGCAAAAATTTATAAAAAACCAATTGGAGAAATCGTAAGATTTTTTAGAATAGATGGTTGTAGAATGTGCGGACATGAGACAAAAGTTAAATTTTTTGAAATTACTTCTTTAGGACTCATAAAAATAGGTAAACCTCTTCAAGGAGAAAAAAATGATTCTTAATTTATATCAAGAAGAAGATGTTAAATATTTAGCTGAAAGAGTTTTTTTTAAATCAATAGATCTAGTAGGAGGTCTTGAGAAATTAGCCGAATACAAAAACTTAACTTGGCTTCCAAGTTTGGCAAGAGCCGCTTTCGTGATAGTCTTAAAAGAAGAATATTTAAAAACCGAAGATGAAATCGCAAAATTTATAGGGCTTAGCAGAAATACAGTTCGTCAAATTTTAAGAGCAGATCCAAATTTGGCAATTTATAAAATTAAACACATCGAAGAATTAAACGAAGAAGAAAAAAAACAACTAAAAGTTCATACCGCTGGAGGAATTGCAAAACTTGCATACAAACTTGTAAAATCAGGAGAAGATTCATCAACTCTTATGGAATATTGTAGAGCAATGGCAGAAAACATAGTAAAAGAATGTGATACTCCTTGGTCTTATCTCGTTTTAAAAAATATAAAAGGGGTTAATTATCCTATAACATCTCCAAACGAAATAATCCAAAGGTTTGAATATTTAACAATCAAAGGAGTTAAAGCTACGGAGATAATAAAAAGATTAAAATATCCAATTAAAAATCCAGCAGAACTTTTAAAAGAAATAAAAGATTATTTAGCAAGTAAGGAAGTAAAATGAAAAAAGCAAAAATAGTAGCAACTCTTGGTCCATCAAGCATAGATAAAATTGAAGACATGATAAAAGCTGGTGTTGACGTTTTTAGATTAAATTTTTCTCACGCAGATCATAAAACTCATAAAGCCACAATTAAAAAAGTTAGAGAAATAGCAAAAAAATTAAATTCAAAAACAGCTATTTTACAAGATATCAGCGGTCCAAAAATAAGAATTGGGGAAATAAACGGATTACTTGAGCTTAAAAGAGGAGATAAAATTAGACTAGTCAAAAAAAATCCAAAAAGTGCATACGATTTAACAATAAGTTATCCAGAAATAATTGATGATGTAAACATTGGAGAATATGTCTTTTTTGCAGATGGAAGCATTCGCACGAAAGTAATTGAAAAAAACTCTGATTTTTTAGTTTTGGAAGTAAAAAATGAAGGAGTTTTATCTAGTAGAAAAGGAGTAAATTTTCCTCATTCAAATTTAAAAATCTCCGCAATAACAGAAAAAGATGAAAAAGATTTAATTTTTGGAGCTAAAAATCAAGTTGATATTGTAGCTATATCTTTTGTAAACAACAAAAACGACATTTTAAAAGCAAAAGAAATATTAAAAAGCGT
>JAMORJ010000096.1 GCA_027063595.1 Nautiliaceae bacterium
TTAGAGCCGTTTTTAAAAGGAGCTTTTGGGTGTTTGACTATTCAGCTTTTTAAAAGAGAAAATGAAGTAATTTTTATCGAGATTAATCCAAGATTTGGAGGAGGGTATCCTTTAAGTTTTTTTGCCGGGGCAAATTACGCAAAATTTATATTGGATGATTATTTTAATAGAAAAATTGAATATTTTGATAAATGGAGAGATAATTTAATAATGCTAAGATATGATGCTGAGGTTTTGGTAGATGGTAGTGGTATTTGATTTGGACGATACTTTATATGATGAAGTCGATTTTGTAAAGAGTGGATTTAGCGAAGTTAGTAGATATTTGGGAAGTAATGATTATTTTGATTTTATGTGGAGGGAATTTTTGGAAAATGGAAGCGGTAAAATTTTTGATAAATTAATAGAAAAATTTGATTTAAATATTGATGTTAAAAAGCTAATAGAAATTTATCGTTTTCATAATCCGGACATCTCTTTAAGGGAAGATTCAAAAGATATTTTAAAAACGCTAAAGAAAAAATTATCTTTAATTACTGATGGACATTATATAACACAGCAAAATAAGTTTAGAACTTTAGGGTTAGGAGAATATATAAACTATCCAATTTTTACTGATTTTTATCATACCTCAAAATTAGATGAAAAGCCTTTTTTGATGATAATGAATAAATTCAAAGACGATGAGTTTGTTTATGTTGCCGATAATCCAAAAAAAGATTTTTTTGTTCCAAAGCGTTTGGGATGGAAAAGTGTTAGATTTAAAAACAAAAGAGGAATTTATAAAGATTATCCTAATAATGCTGATTTTGAAATTTACGATTTAAGAGAATTAAAGGAAATTTTATGATTTATTTATCTCCTCCTCATATGAGCGGCAAAGAGCTTGAATATGTAAAAAAAGTTTTTGAGAGTAATTATATTGCTCCAGTTGGAGAATTTATAGATAAATTTGAATATATGATTGAAAAATACGTAAACGCGAAGGCTTTGGCTTTAATTAACGCTACAAGCGCTATTCATCTGGCTTTAAGGGTTTTGGGAGTTAGAAACTCTAAAGTAGCGGTATCTACTTTTACTTTTATTGGATCTGTTAATCCTATTTTATACGAAAACAATGAGCCAATTTTTATAGATAGCGATGAATCTTGGCAGATGGATTTGAATTTGCTTGAAGAGGCTTTAAAAAAAGAAGATATTAAAGCCGTAATTGTGGTTCATGTTTATGGGCAAAGCGCAAAAATTAAAGATATAAAGTTTCTTTGCAATAAATACGGGGCTTTTTTAATTGAGGATTCAGCAGAAGCTCTTGGGGCTGAGTATGAAAGAAAAAAAGTGGGGACTTTTGGGGATTTTGGAATTTATAGTTTTAATGGAAATAAACTATTAACTACAAGTAGCGGAGGAGTATTGGTAAGTCAAGATGAAACATTAATAAAAAAGGCAAGGCATTTATCTTCTCAAGCAAAAGAAAATTATCCTTGGTATGAGCATAAAGAAGTAGGATTTAATTATAAAATGAGTAATGTTTTAGCTGCTATTGGAGTAGGACAGATGGAGGTAATTGAAGAGAGGATAAAAAGAAAAAGGGAGATTTTTGAAATTTATAAAAGAAATCTTGCTAATTTAGGAGAATTTCAACCAGAAATTCCTAATTCAAAGGGTAATAGATGGCTTAGTTGTATTGAATTTAAGGATTTAAATCCTATTGAAGTAATGAATAAGTTAAAGGAAAATCAAATTGAAAGTAGGCTTCTTTTTAAACCGATGCATCTTCAACCTCTTTTTAAAAAATCAAAAGCGTATTTAAATGGAAAAAGCGAAAAATTGTTTAAAAAAGGATTATCCTTGCCAAGCGGTAGCAATATGAGCGATGAAGATATTCAAAGGGTAATTGATGCTATTAAAAACTAATGTTACGAGAGCTTTGTTTTTTTTTATAGGAGATGTTGTTTTATCTTTTTTGAGTTTATATTTGGCGTATCTTCTTAGATTTAATTTTGAAATTCCCGATATTTATTTTCACTCTTTAATAAAAATTTTTTTAGTTTTAACCTTTTTTAAGGTTTTTTATTTGGCTTTGTTTAAGCTCTATTTTGTTAGTTGGAGGTTTTTTTCAATTTACGAGTTAAAAAGATTGTTTTTTTCAATATTGCTAGCTTATTTTAGTTTTTTTATAGTTTATCTTTTGTTTAAAGATTTTTTAATGCCTTTTCCTCGTAGTGCCATTTTGATAGATTTTTTCCTCTCTATTATTTTTATTGGTTTTTTTAGAATTTCTAAAAGATTGTTTTTAACTACTCTAAAAAAGGAATTAAAACCTGCTATTGTAATTGGGGCTAATGAAAAAACGATTTCTCTTTTAAATCAGGAAATTCCATTTACAATTTTAAAAATTTACGATAAAGGCGAAATTGTTGGAAGTTATATTCGAGGGTATAAGGTAGAAGATTTGGAAAATATTTCTTCTAAAATAAAAACGGCTATTATTACTAAAGATTTAAATCAAAGTGAATTAAATGCTTTGTTTGAGTTTTTAAAAACAAAAGGAATTGAAGATATAAAGATATATAATCCTTTATACGAAAAAATTAAAGATATTTCGATTGAAGATTTACTTGCAAGAAAACCAAAAGATTTGGATAAAGAAGCTATAAGAAATTTTATTAAAGATAAAAAAATTTTGATAACTGGGGCTGGAGGAAGTATAGGTAGTGAAATTTCCAAGCAATGCGAGGAATATGGAGCAAAAAAGCTTATTTTGGTTGAAAATAGCGAGTTTAATTTGTATTCGATTAATGAAGAGTTAAATATTGAAAGAAAAGCTTATTTAGTTGACGTTTCAAAATATGAAGAAATAAAAAGAGTTTTTGAAGTTGAAAAACCAGATGTCGTAATTCATACAGCGGCTTATAAACACGTTTCTTTATGCGAAGAAAATCCAAGAAGTGCGATAATTAACAATATAATCGGAACAAAAAACGTAATAGATTTGGCAATAGACAATAAAGTTAAAAATTTTATTTTAATTTCAACCGATAAAGCCGTAAGACCCACAAGCATAATGGGAGCTACTAAAAGAGTTTGTGAGTTATACGCTCAAAATGTCGATTCTAAGGTTACTAAAATTTCGGCGGTTAGATTTGGAAATGTTTTGGGAAGTAGTGGTAGCGTTGTGCCAAAATTTAATAAATTTATTCAAAAAAATAAACCTTTGCCTGTTACTCATCCGGAAGTTACTCGTTATTTTATGTTAATTTCTGAGGCTTGCGAGTTGGTGCTTCAAGCGGGAAGTATGGCAAGTGATGGGGAAATTTTTATTTTGGATATGGGAGAGCCCATAAAGATAGTGGATTTAGCTAAGAAAATGTTAAAGCTTTCTGGGAAAAAAGAAGATAATATTGTATTTGTAGGTCTTGGAGAAGGAGAGAAATTGTATGAGGAACTTTTGATAAACGAAGCTAAAGGCAAAACCAAATATAAAGATATTTTAATAGGAGAAAAAGAAAAATTTGATTTTGAAAAATTGAACAATTTAATTTATGAATTGAGCCAATTGACGGAAAAAAGAGATATAATAAAAAAATTAAAAGAGATAGTCAAAGAATTTA
>JAMORJ010000097.1 GCA_027063595.1 Nautiliaceae bacterium
ACTATTGGGGGGGTTAAAAAAAGATAACTATTTTTGTATAAAAACTTTTACGCAAAATTATTTTAAAAAAATTGACCGACTTATAATAATTAGTAAATAATTTTTTGTAGTTGTAATTACACAAAATTGTAGATTATCTTTTTTTGTTGTAGTTGTAGTAGTTACTATTACCTAAATTTTAGGCATACTTCTCCCATAGTAGGGGAAAATATATCTCCCCTTATGGGAATAAATTTGACAGACCTATCCTGCCTTACTTCTACTGTTTCGAGTGGTCTTCATACAAATTGTATGCAGCAGTAAGCCACCTTTTATGGATTAACCATAAGGACTAAGTAAAGCCCTGTCAATAATGATAATAGTTATCATTATAAAAAAAAATAAAGATGTGTTATTATATCAAACTTTTAAATAACTTTTAAATAAAAAGTGTTTTTATCTACTTTTTCAAATTCAAATACTTGCCATTTTTCTACGTCTTTATTAAGCAACACATAAGCACCTTTATTATTTTTTTCTAGTTGTTTTAGTACATCGTTTTTAGTTATTTCAAATCCCTTGTTTATAAAAAATTCAACTAATTGGTCTAATGTCATTTTCATTGTATTATCCCTTCTTCTCTTAATTCTTTTAGATGTTTTATAATTGTAGTTCTACTCATTCTTAAATCTTTTGCTATTTGTGATACATTCCAAGTGTTATCTTTTTTAAGATAAGTAGGAGCTAATAAACTATCTTTTATTAAACCTAGAATAGAAGCTCTTGCTCTTTTATATTTTAACTCAGCGTTTTTCTTTGCTCTCTCAATTCTTGTCATTTCATCTCCTTGTGTTTTATTTGTTTTCGTTTTTGTTATTATATTCCAATCTTTCTTGTTATACCAATTCCAAATCGCCCTGCATTTAGCCCTTAATGTGCTTTTTTCTTTGTAATAAAAATGTCTATAAGCAAATTCTTCAAGCATCTCATAAGGAATAAAGCCCATTTCTTTTATAAGTTCTTCTGCGTAGTATTTAATAGCCCAAAAGGTCTGGTCTATTGTATTAACATTTTCTGCACGCTGTTGGATTTTTTTAGGAGTTTGGATAGAATTAAGCGTTTGAAACTGCTTTAATTCGTAGCTAACTTTAAAATTTATATGTGTATGCCTATCCGGTTTTGGTTTAAAGTCCAATTTTTCAGGGTTATAGTCCCTAAAAGTTATTAAAAACCTTGCAATAATATCATTAAAATACTCTCTCGTTGCTGTTGAGCCTGGGTAACCATTTATTTGCCAACCAATATAATAACCTGTATTTATATGCTTTAAAAAATTAGGAAAAGGAAGTTTATAATCTAAAAATTCGTTTCCTTTTCCTTTTAAATAAAAATATAACCAAGTAGTAATATTCTCTCTTTTTTTTTGATATACTTTCAATGTTTAACCTTTAAGAGCAAGAGAATGTCGGCAAACTTTTCTCTTGCTTTTTTTATTATAACCTACTGTTCAAAACATTTGAAATTATACACTATTTTGAACAGTAAAGCAAATTGTGTAAAAAAGTGTTCAAAACGAGTTTATTAAGGGGTGTATATTTTTGCCCTAGCAAAAATATACTTTTGACCCCTTTTGGGGTCAACTGATTTAAACACTAAAAACAAAAAAAAAAAAGTAATAATTAAAATTAAAAAACTTTATTATTTTCTTTAAACTTTATCTACACTAGTAATAGTTTAAGCTCTATTCAAATAATACTCAGTCATACTCTCACGATGATGATTTATTTCTTCTGATACTTCTTTTAATGCTTCTTTATGACTTAATCCTTTTTCTAATTTTTCTATGTAAGAATTTTTTGCATAAGTAACTCTAAAATTATGACTTCTATTTATTCCTACTTCTTTTAAATTTTTAGAATAGTTTTTATAACTTGGAACTTCTTTTATTTGTTTTAATTCTTTTGCTAAAACTTTTGAAATTTTTATATCTTTATACAGATGATTTCCTTTTCCTTTTACACCAGTAAGAGTAGAATTTGTTTTATCGTAGTATTTATCAATGTTTTTTGCTACTTCTAATGCTTCTGACACTCTTAGACCTGTTTGAGCCTGTAATTTAGCTATAACACTACTTTCTTTGCTTATACGCTCTAATTTGCTTATTTTTTCGTCTATATTTTTAATCTCACGCCCTTTTATTATTTCTTGCGCTTTTAATTCAACTTTTGTTTGCTCTCTTAAATCCTTAAATACATCTTTTGAAGCAGTTGGGATAGTTACATTTGCTTGTTGTAAGCCCTGTATCAAGGAATTAAAACCACTAATATAGTCTATTCTTGTTTTTGGAGCTAAATCTTTTATTCTTTCTTGAACAAATTTATTTAAAGTTTGTTTATCCATAAAGTTATTTAATTTACCTTCTTTTATGCCATTTTTTTCTAGATACTCTTTAAAATCTCTTAAATACATCTCTCTTTTTGCTCCAAGTGCTCGCGAATGAGTAAAATTTGTATCTGTCATATGCCTACTTTCTTTTGCTTTTAGTAGTCTATGAAAAGCATCTTTTATTTGTTTTTCAAAACTTCCACCCCTTAAATTAGCCATTTTCAAGCACCTTTTTTAGAAATCTATGTATGGTTGAATGAGATATTTTTGCTTTGTGTAGTTCATACAGCACGTTTGAGATTTTACGCGCTCCCAACCCTTGCTTATGTAATTCTAAAATTTCAGTTGCGTATTTTAGTAATATTTTATTTTTAATACCTGTTAGTTTTATTTTTTTAATCTCCTCTTTTTTTACTTCTTGGTGTTTGTGAAGCTGTTTATAAATTAGTGTTATACCTTTTATTAAACTTGTCTTGGTAGCTCCATTTTTTTTAATCCAACCTGTAAGTCTTACTAAAAATATTTCTGCGTCTTTTTTATTTTCTAATCCAAGTAATTCTTGTAAATCTTTTAATTTTGCGTATGGAAACATCTAAACTCCTTTTTATTTTTTTATGGATAAAAAAACTCTAAAAAGAGTAAAAACATAATGTTTTTATTTTGTGTGTTTCTCCCGTATGCTTGTTGTTAAGAACTGCAATTTTTTCAAAAAATTGCGAAAAAAATAGCTGTTGTTTAAGCCGAAACGAGCAAAAATTTGCCAATATGAGCGTGTAGGAGGAGCGTATCAAGTGTTACGCTTTTGTTACATTTTTTGAAGCGTTTTTGATACTGATAGTTTTTTGTAACTACCACGGAATAGGCTTTATCTAGAAAAGGGTAGATAAACCTAATGCGTTAGCGTCTTGCTGTCTCTTTTCTCTTTTTGTTACGCTTACGCTTACAAAATCGCAAAGAGACAGCAGACGCTCCAAACCATCTTTTTAGACTAGATTGGGGGGTTAAAAAAAGATAACTATTTTTGTATAAAAACTTTTACGCAAAATTATTTTAAAAAAATTGACCGACTTATAATTAGTAAAT
>JAMORJ010000098.1 GCA_027063595.1 Nautiliaceae bacterium
TATAGCTTCTGTTAAATTCCACATCGGAAGGAATATTCCAAGAGCAAGAGTCATTACAAATCCGGCAATTGCGGCAATTAATATTGGCTCTATCATAACCGCAATATTATCTACGATATATCTATACTTTTCTAAATAATAATTGCTTACTTTTCCTAACATAACTCCTAAATTTCCACTTTCTTCTCCCGATGCTATCATTTGAACCGTCATTTCTTCAAACATCCCACTTTCTTCAAAACCTCGTGATATACTACCGCCGGTTCGAATAGACTCTCTAATTGCTAAAAGCCGTTTTTTTATATAAGAATTTTCAACAATGCTTAATGCAATATCAACAGCATCAAAAATAGGTATTCCAGCATCTATCAATCTTTGAAGCACATAAACAAATCTTCCAATCATTGCAAGTTTTATTACCTGCCCTACAATATATACTTTTAAAATCCACTTATCTAATAAAAGTCTAACTCTTTCATCTGTATTATATAAATAACTAATTATTGCAAAAATTATTAAAGCACCAGCCAATATATAAGGACCTAATATAGCAATTGCATGTTCAAGCCATAACAAAAATCTTGTTGGAAGAGGTAATTGAGTATGTAATTGAGCAAAGATTGATTTAAAAGGAGGAATAACAAATAAAATTACAATTATAAAAGCTATCATCATCGCAAAAACTACAAAAATAGGATAGCGAGTAGCTTTTTTTAATCTTTTCCTATTATCAAGAATTTCGCTTAAAATAACCGCTAAATCTTTAACCGCTCTTGAAAGATCTCCCGTTTCTTCTCCAAGTTGTATCATAGATATAGTAATATTTCCAAGTTCATTTTGAAATTTTGAAAAAGATTCCGTCAAAGACAATCCCGCTTGAATATCTCTTTGAATTGAAAGAAAAATTTCTTTTAATTTCTTGTCTTTCAATCCTTTAACCACATTTTCTATTACAGAGTCAATAGAAATTCCAGCATCCAACATAACATGCATTTGCTCTAAAGCCGCTATATATTCTTCTAGATTTATTGTTGAAAAATTAAGTTTCTTTTTAATTTTTTCAAAAATAGATTCATACTCAAAAACGGAAATACTTTTAATTATTCCCAAATTTTTTCGCTTAAATTTTTTAAGAGCCTCTATTTCGCTTTTTGCTTTAATAACAACGGATTTAATTTTTCCTTTTGAAATATATTCAATTTTATAATACATTGACTTTTACTACCCTTAAGATTTCTTCTAAAGTAGTTATTCCATTTTTTATTTTATTAATTCCATCTTCAAGCATAGTAACAAACCCATATTCTTTAGCTATTTTCAAAATTTCCGTTTTGTCTTTATTAAGAGAAATTAAATGAGAAATTGTATCGTTAACCACCAATACCTCGCTTATCATTTCTCTTCCTAAATAACCGGTAAAACCACACTCCTTACATCCTTTACCTTTAAAAAACTTAATCTCCTCTTTTAAGTAAGGTTTAATTAATTCCAATTCGTCTTTACTTGGAAAATACTCTTCTTTACAATAAGGACAAATTTTTCTAACAAGTCTTTGAGCCAAAACTCCCACTAAAGAATCGGCAACCATATAATTTTCGGCTCCCATTTGAATCATTCTTGTAATAGCACTTACAGCATCGTTCGTATGAAGAGTAGCTAATACTAAATGTCCAGTAAGAGCTGCTTGAATGGAAGTTTCAAGAGTTTCAGTATCTCTAACTTCCCCTATCATAATAATATCTGGATCTTGTCTTAAAATACTTCTTAAAGCTGTAGCAAAAGTTAAACCTATTTTTGGATTAACGGGAATTTGTTGAATTAAAGGAATTTCATATTCTACTGGATCTTCTACCGTAATTATTTTTTTATCTACTCCTTTTACTTCATTAAGAGCTGCATATAAAGTTGTAGTTTTACCGCTACCTGTTGGTCCCGTTACAAATACAATTCCATAAGGAGAATGAATTAATTTTTCAAATCTTTTTAAATTATATTCACTCATTCCAAGTTCGTTCATTCTTAAAAGAATTTTTTCTTGATCAAGTATTCTTAATACGACACTTTCTCCATGTAAAGTCGGAGAGGTAGAAACCCTAAAATCATAAATTTTTCCATCATATTCTTTTGTAAATCTTCCATCTTGAGGTTTTCTTTTTTCACTAATATCAAGATTGGAAAGAAGTTTTATCTTAGAAACAAGAGGAAAATAAATTTCTTTTTCAAACGAAAAAAGTTCTCTTAAAACTCCATCAACTCTTGCTCTAACCGAAAAATTATATTTTAAAGGCTCAACATGAACATCCGTAGATCTTTCTTTGATTGCCTTTTTTAAAATTAAGTCTAAAAGTTCATCAATTGCACTAACACTTTCTCCCCCTCCTTTTTCAAGCTCTTTCTTAACTTTTTCAATAAGTTCCTTTAGAGATAAATTAAGTTTAAACCTCTCAAGGATAATTAAAATATCTTTAGTTAATGCTATAAATACTTTTAAAGGTTTGGGAGAAAATTTTTCTACTAATTCTAAAGAATCATAATCCAAAGGATCAGCAGTAGCGATGTAAATATAATCATCATCCTGTTTAAAAGGTAAAATATAATGTTTTTCTATTAGATTTATAGGAAAAGAAGACATTAAATTATAATCAATATCCTCCCCATATAAATCTACAAAAGGAAATCCAAGCTGTTTAGATAAAGCTTCAAGAATTTGCTTTTCAGTTGCAAATCCAAGTTCTATTAAAATTTCTCCTAATTTTTTATAATTCCCTTCTTCCTTATATTTTTTTTGAACTTCTAATGCTTTTAATAATTCTTCTTCAGTAATAATTCCCTCTTGAACTAATAAATCTCCAAGTCTTACTCTTTTTTGAATCATTCACTTTCCTTTAGTTTTTTCAACACCGATAAAACTTCCTTATTTTCAGGATGAAACCCATAATAAATTTTTAAAATTTCTAATGCTTTATCCTTTTTACCCAACTTATATAAACTTTTAGCAGTTATAATCCATGCCTCAGGTTTTTCTTTATTTTGTAAATTAGCATACTTAGCCCATTTTAAAGCTTTTTGGAAATTTCCTTTCTTATAATAACTTTTTGCCAATTCTATACAAGTATCATAAGAAGGAATAATTTCCGTTTTTAATATTTCTGCGTTTTTTTCAATACTCTCGTTTTTATCTATTTTTATTTTAAAATTAGAATCTTCTAAATTATCATTTTGCTTTTTTAAACTATTTTTTGATTTTTTAGACGAATTTAAATCTATCATAAATTTTAATTTATTACTAAACCTTTTTTTTTCATTACTTTTATTAAATTCATTAAATTTACTTTTATTAAATTCATTAAATTCAATTTTATTCACGGTTATATTTTTTTCTTTAAAAACAGTCTC
>JAMORJ010000099.1 GCA_027063595.1 Nautiliaceae bacterium
CGAATGAATTTTAACAATTTCTCCATTTTTAACTTCGGCCTCTATCTCACACCCTACTCCGCAATAAGTACAAACGCTTAGCAAAGCTATCCTTTTTTCTTTTTTATATCCTAATTTGCAAATTTTTGCAATATTTTATCTCTAAAATCTATAGGAAGTGCGTTAAAAAGTTTCAATAAATAATAAAATCTCTTTGGAAAAGCATACTCTTTTTTTTCTTTTTCTATTGCATAAACGATTCTATCAACTCCTTCTTCAAGTTCCATTAAAAAAGGCATATAAAAATCATTTTTTGCCGTCATATCGGTTTTTATAAATCCAGGCAAAATATTAATTACTTTAATGTTATATTTGGCAAGTTGATTTCTAAGACTCTCGGCATAAGAATTAAGAGCTCTTTTACTTGAAGAATACGGCAAAGAAGTAGGAGATGCTACTATACTTGCCAAAGAAGAAATCAAAACAATTTTTCCTTTTCTTCTTTTTATCATACTTGGAACAATTTCGCTTAAAAGTGCATGAACGCTCAAAAAATTTATATCAATCGTTTTTTTAAATTCTTCAAACGGAGTAAAATTAGGAGAATGAGGAAGAGAAATACCTGCATTTGCTATAACCATATCTATATTCTTATTAGACATCTTTTTTGAAAAAATTAAAACCTCATCCAAATTAGACAAATCAAGTTCGACTGGAATAACTTTTGAGGATAAATTGGCAACTTCTTTTAATTTTTTACCATCTCTTGCCACAGCATAAATTTTTGTTGCTTTATTTAAATATCTTTTTATTAACTCTTTACCAATTCCTCTACTTCCACCTGTTATAATTACATTCAAAAAAGGCTCCTTATGAATTTTTATTTGGCTAAAATATTTACAGCATTCTTTTTACCGCCTGGGATATTTATAATTATACTAATACTTGGGGCATTTTTTGCCAGAAAGTTTAAATTTTTATTTGCTCTATCGGCTATAATTATGTATTTATTATCAATAACTCCAATTTCTAATGCCCTACTCTCTCCTCTTGAAAATTTTAAGCATAAAGACAATATAACTCCAAAAGCCGTAGTAGTTCTTGGAGGAGGAGCAAATCCAAAAGACATATTAAAAGCATCTCCAGATGGCTTTAAAAGAGAAATTTACGGTTTGATTTTAGCAAAAAAATATAATCTTCCTTTAATTATAAGCGGAGGAGGTTTTAGCAAAGAAGCAAATCTATACAAGAAAGACCTAAACTTAATAGAAAAAATTTGTAAATGCAAAATACCAATTTTTTTAGAACAAAACTCATTTAACACCTACCAAAACGCAAAATATACAGCAAAACTATTTAAAACTTTAGGTTTAAAAAAAGAAATTTATCTTGTAACAAGCGCATATCACATGAAAAGAGCCGTTATTTTATTTAAAAAATTTGGCTTTAAAATAATTACAAAACCGGTAGATTTTAAAACAACTCCAATTAATAGCATATTGGATTTTTTACCAAAAGAAGGAAGTTTTCATAAAAGTTATAAAGCCATTCACGAATATATAGGAATCTTAAGAGCTAAACTTAGATAAACAAAAATGCAACAAATACAAAAATAATAGAACTTACAACAATTAAAAAAGCAACCTTTTGAGGATATAAATCAAAAAGAGCCGCAAGATTTACATTAGTTACGGCAAGAGGAGTTAAAACTTCAAGCATTATAGCTTTTTTATAAACGGTAGGTAAAGAAAAGAATTTTAAAATAAAAAAAGTAATAAGAGGTAACAAAATAAACTTATTAAACAATACTACAAAAACCAATTTTCTTTCAACTTCTTTTATCTTAACTTCTGCTAAATATATTCCAAAAATCAAAAGTTGAACAACAATGGAAGCATAAGCTCCCATTTGTAAAATTTTCATAACGTCATTATTAATCTCTATTCCGCTTATATTTAAAACTAAAGCCAAAATTCCAGCCCAAAGAACTGGAATTTTAACTATCTTTTTTAAAGCCGTTTTAAATTCGTATTTGCCTCTTGCAAAGAAAAAAATTCCAAATGAATAAATAAAAAAAACATTTGCTAAATTAATAATAGTTGCTATACTAGCTCCTATTTCTCCAAAAAGCGCAAAACTTAAAGGAATTCCCAAGTTTCCGGTATTTCCAATTAAAGGAGTAACTACGGCTATAGTTTTTAATTTCTTTTCAAAATCAAAAATAAAAAACGCAACAAAAAAAGCTAAAAAAACGGAAATTAGATAAATTATGGGAGATATAATTAAATTAAAATTCACTTTAACAAGCATAATTCCCCAAAAAGTTAAAAAAGGCTGAAGAAAATAAGTAGAAAGAATCACAAGAGTTTTTGCTTCAACCTCTTTAAAAAACTTTTTGGCAAAAAAACCTATAACAATAAACAAATAAATTCCAAAAACAACAAGCAATTATTTGCTCTTTATAAATTCGATTATCTTATCTTTAATTTCTTCTTTATTAATAATCTCTTCGTTTACTATCTCTTTATTAAAAAGCTCTCTTATAACTTCTGGCGCTTTTACATCATAATGAGTTTGAATATAAGCAATAGCATCTTTGTCAGAAATAGTATTTTCTTCAAGCTCAGCTATTTCTCTATCAACATCTTCTCCTGTTAAAGCATAATAAATACTTGGAGCAAATTTAGTCCATTCAGCCGTAGAATAAGCAACCACGTAATTTTTAAGAGCTCCTTTTTCTTTTAAAACTTCATACGCCTTTATAGCAGTTGCCGTATGAGGATCCATTAAATAATTTTCGTTATTTGCATATCTTCTAATAATTTCTTCGCATTCGGCATCTGTTGCAAAATCGGCATCAAAATCCTTTTGAATTTCTTTTAATTCATCGGAAGTTAATTCAAAATAGCCATTTTTTTCAAGAGAATTCATAAGCTCTTTAGTTCTTTCTTCTTTAAATTTATCAAAAAGCATTCTCTCAACATTGCTGGATTTAAGAATATCCATTGCCGGAGAAATGGTTTTTATAAGTCTTTTATCTCTTAAATCATATTTGCCAAATTTAATCATTTCGTATAAAACGTTATTTTTATTTGAAGCTATAACGATTTTTTCAATTGGAAGCCCCATTTTTTTTGCATAATAAGCTCCAAGCGCGTTTCCAAAATTACCGCTTGGAATTATTACATCTATTTTATCTTTTAAATTAATCTCTCCATTTTCAACAAGCTTTAAATAAGACCAAAAATGATAAATTATTTGAAAAATAATTCTTCCAAAATTCACTGAATTTGCAGCTGATAGTTTAATATTATTCTCTTCTAAAATTTTTCTAAAATCTTCATCTTT
>JAMORJ010000100.1 GCA_027063595.1 Nautiliaceae bacterium
CTCTTTTTTTATTTTCTCTTCAACTTTTGGAGGATTTATTAAGTAAGGATGCTCTAAACTTCCACAAAGAGGGCAAGGAAAACCTTCTTTCAAATTTTTTCTATCGTTTTCATATTTCAAAACTATAATTTTAGCTTCAAGATATTCAAGTCTTTTTTCTAAGTTTTCAATTTCTTTTTTTAAATTTTCAACTAACTTTTCTTGATCTTCAATTAAATTTGATAGTTTTTCTTGATCTTTAATTTTGTTTAAATATTGCTCTTTTAAAGATCTTATTTCATAAAATAAGCCACTAACTTCATCAAACTTTTCAAGAGCTTTATCTTCAAAAAAAGCTATGCCTTCTTTTTGAGTTTCAAGATTTTTAATCTCTTTTTTTAAAACTTCGTTTCTTAACTCTAAATTTTTAATTTCTTTATCCAGCTTTTTTTTCTGCTTAAAAAAGCTTTTTTTATTTTCCATCAAAGAATTTAGCAAAAGCTCTTTTTTTATCTCTTCATCCAAAACTTCTATTTTTCTTTTAACTTCTATCTCTTGTTGTTTAAAAGTTTCTTCTTTTAGTTTAAATTCTCTATTTAAAGCTTCAATATCAATATTTTCCAATTCTTTTTTTAAATTTTCAATCTCTTCTTTTAAAACCAAATTTTCACTCAAAAGCTTTTTCTTTTCTTTAAATCTCTCAAATTTTTGACTATATTCAACATATTCTTTATCCAAAAATTTCAAATCTTTTTCAATTTCCGTTAAATTTTTTTTAGCATCTTCTAAATCGCTTTTTTCAAATTTAATCTCTTCAACGGCTTTTTTTAACGATTCTATCTCTTCTTCAATTTTCCTAAATTCTTCAAATACTCTTATGGAAATTTTTTCAAACTCCCCAACATCCAAAATACTCTCAAGTAATCTCATTTTCTCATCGCTTTTTGAAGACAAAAAAGCATCAAATTTACCTTGAGCCAAAATAATAGCTTTTGTAAATTCTGAAAAATTAAGCTTTAAAATTTTTTCGATCTCTTTATTAATTTCTTTTTCCTTATCAGCAATCTCAATCCCATTTTTAAAAAGCACTCTTTTAATTTCTACATTTTTTCTTTTTTTACCTCTCCACTTTATCTTATATTCGTCTTGATTTAACTCAAAAATTAATTCAATCTCGGCATCTTTACTATTTTTATTTATTAAATCCTTCGTATGAGAGAGTCTTGGAGTTTTATTATAAATAGCGGCTAAAATAGCGTCTATTATCGTAGTTTTACCACTACCAGTTGGACCAGAAATTAAAAAAATATCGTTATAAAACTCCCTAAAATCTATAAAAAAATCTCCAAAAAACGAATTAATATTTTTTATTTTCAAGCTTTTAATTTTCATAAGTCCTCAACTCCTCTATCACTTTCAAAATTTCTTCCAAATCCTCATCTTCTTTAAAAATTTCTTTTATTAAATTCACGGGAGTTATTTTTTCAACTTCTATATTTTTTTGAGAAATTTCTACAAACGGAAGTTTTATCTTTACCACAAACAAATTTTCTCTTCTTAATTCATCAAGCTTAACGCTATCTACGATTTCTTCAAGTTCGATTTCTACAAACGTTTTTGGTTTTAATATTTTTACTTTTTCCATAATTTCTTCAAATTTACCTTTTAGTCTAACAAATTCTCTAAACCTCGGAACGTCAATGAATTTATAGGAAAAATCCTTACTATCAATTAATACCACCTTCTTTTGATAATTTTCATCAAAACTCATTTGAAGAGGACTACCGCTATAAACTATTCCTTTTTTTATTTCTTGAGGTTTATGAATATGTCCAAGAGCCGTATAAACAAAATCCTTAAAAATTTCGCTATTAACTCCTTCTATTTTCCCAATATAAATATCTCTTTCGCTTCCAGAGTTTTTACTCCCATAAACCGTTAAATGCCCCATTGCTATAGTTGGCTTTTTTGATGGTTTGTAAATATTTTTAAAAGCTCTCTCAAACCCTCCATTTTTTTCTATAATACCGTCTCTAAGATATGAAACCGCTAAAACATCAAAATCTTCAAACTCAATAAGTTTTACAAAATCATCCTCTGCTCCGCTTATTACCTCAACATCTATCTCTTTAAGCAAAGCCTTAGAAGCAAGAAGAGTGTTTGCCGAATCGTGATTACCTCCGATTATAATAACCTTTTTTACCAGATCTTTTAAAGAAAGCAAAAAATCAAAGTATTGCCTCAAAGCCAGAGAAGATGGCATATACACATCAAAAATATCTCCGCTAATTAATAAAACGTCAATTTGCTCTTTTTTAATTAATTTTCTAAGCCATTCAAAAAATTCTTCAAACTCCTCACTTCTATCAATTCCGAAAAATTGATGTCCTATATGAAAATCTGAAGTATGTAAAATTTTCATTCGCACTCTTCCAAAAGCTTGTTAATATGAGAATCATCATACGGATCTGCGTGAATATTTATAATCCATTTTTTATTTTCATCAAGAGCTCTAATTTTTTCTTCTACGCTTTCAACTATAGCATGAGCCATTTTTAATTTCATATCAGGCGTTAATACCAAATGAACATCAACAAAATTTCTATTTCCAGCTTTTCTCGTTCTTAAACAATGATAATCCAAAACCAGAGGCTCTTTTTTAATAATTTCTTTAATCTTCTCAACCGTTTCAAAATCCAAAGAAGCATCCAAAATTATTTCTAATCCATCCTTTACTATCTCACTTGCTTCTTTTATAATATAAAGCCCAATAACGATTGAAAGAACAAAATCAAGATAATAAAATCCAGTAAATTTTACTATAATTAAAGAAACTAAAACCGCTCCGTTTGTCAAAAGATCAGTTTTATAATGAAGCAAATCCGATTTTACTATTAGATTATCCGTTTTTTTAGCAATAACATACAAAAACAAAACAAGACCTAAAGTAACTACCATAGAAAAAGTCATTACATAAATCGAAACGTCAATTTCTTTAATTCCTTCATGATAAATAATTTTTTTTATGCCCTCATAAATAATAAATACTCCGCTTGCTATAATAAAAAGCCCTTCAAAAAGTGCCGCAAGCCCTTCGATTTTTCCTTTACCATAGTTATATTTGCTATTTGGTTTACTCTCACTTATCCTAACCGCGATATTGTTAAAAATAGAAATTACCATATCCAAAATAGAATCAAGAGCACTTGCAATAACGGCAACGCTTCCACTCATAAATCCTACAATTACCTTAGCAATAGCCAATACAAGAGCCGTGAGAGTAGCAACCGTCGTAG
>JAMORJ010000101.1 GCA_027063595.1 Nautiliaceae bacterium
GCGGAATCTCAAATAAGAGATGTGGATTTTGCAGAAGAGACAGCGAGATTCCAAAAATACAATCTTTTAGCTCAATCAGGAAGTTACGCTCTCTCTCAAGCAAACGCTACTCAACAAAACGTAATGAGACTTTTACAATAATTTTAGCCCTTTTCGGGCTTTTTTATCCTTTAAATAAGGTGTCAGAGAAAAATATTGATATAAATCTTGAATGTTTATACTAGTTTTGGAATGTTTTTTGCTGCTCTCCTTTAAAAAGGAGACATAATGGGTTTAAGGATAAACACAAACGTAGCAGCTCTTCAGGCTCATGCGTCATTAGTTGAGACGAATAGAAACTTGGCAAATTCACTTGAAAAATTATCAACAGGTCTTAGAATCAATAAAGCTGCTGATGATGCATCTGGTCTTCAAATTGCGGATTCTTTAAGAAGTCAAGCGGATGCTTTAGGGCAAGCAATTAAAAACGCTAACGATGGTATCGGGCTTTTGCAAATTGCAGATAAAGCAATGGATGAGCAAGTAAAAATTCTTGATACTATTAAAGTAAAAGCTACTCAAGCAGCACAAGATGGACAAACAGAAGAAACAAGAAAAGCTCTTCAAGAAGATATCGTAAGACTTATGGAAGAGCTTGATAACATTGCTCAAACGACTTCATATAACGGTAAAAAATTATTATCAGGTGCGTTTACAAATCAAAAATTCCAAATAGGAGCATATTCAAACGAAACCGTAACTGCAAGCATTGGTCCAACAAGCTCTGATAAAATCGGAGATACGAGATTTGAAACTGGGGCCATTATTTCAGCGGCAAATTCAGTAACTCTTATATTTAAAAATGTAGATGGATTACATGATGTAAAACTTGAAAGCGTTAAAATTTCTCATTCAGCTGGAACAGGTATTGGGGTATTGGCTGAAGTTATTAACAAAAACTCAGAAAAACTTGGAGTTAGGGCTACTTGGCAAGTACTTTCAACAGGTAAGGCTGCAGTAGCAGCTGGAGATATTAAAGGTCTTAAAATTAACGGAGTTACGATTGGTGATGTATTGGGAATTCAAAAAAACGATGCGGATGCAAAACTAGTTGCAGCAATTAACAGGGTAAAAGATCAAACTGGAGTTGAAGCGTATATTGACGATAGAGGACATTTGAATTTAAGAAGTTTGGATGGTAGAGGTATTGTTGTTAGTGCTCAAAGCGGTCTTGATAGTGTGGCTGGAATTGTAAGTGTAATGGCAAGTAACTATGGAAGACTTACTCTTATTAGAAACGATGCAAGAGATATTGTAATTGCAAGTGGAGCAGCAAAAGGTAGTTTAGTTGGATTTGGAGGAAGCGAAGCTCAAACTACTATCAATTTAAGAAGTATTAAAGGAACTTTTACAAAAGATCAAGCAAGTGCTATAGGATTTTTTGCAAATAAACATACAGAAATTTATTCTCAAGCAGATGCAGCAGGTAAAATTCAAGGTGGGGTTGTAACTTTAAAAGGTGCGATGGCCGTTATGGATATTGCCGATACAGCTATGAAAATGCTTGATAAAATTAGAGCAGATATTGGTTCTGTTCAAAATCAATTAACAAGCACAATCAACAACATCACAGTAACACAAGTAAACGTAAAAGCTGCGGAATCTCAAATAAGAGATGTGGATTTTGCAGAAGAGACAGCGAGATTCCAAAAATACAATCTTTTAGCTCAATCAGGAAGTTACGCTCTCTCTCAAGCAAACGCTACTCAACAAAACGTAATGAGACTTTTACAATAATTTTAGCCCTTTTCGGGCTTTTTTATCCTTTAAATAAGGTGTCAGAGAAAAATATTGATATAAATCTTGAATGTTTATACTAGTTTTGGAATGTTTTTTGCTGCTCTCCTTTAAAAAGGAGACATAATGGGTTTAAGGATAAACACAAACGTAGCAGCTCTTCAGGCTCATGCGTCATTAGTTGAGACGAATAGAAACTTGGCAAATTCACTTGAAAAATTATCAACAGGTCTTAGAATCAATAAAGCTGCTGATGATGCATCTGGTCTTCAAATTGCGGATTCTTTAAGAAGTCAAGCGGATGCTTTAGGGCAAGCAATTAAAAACGCTAACGATGGTATCGGGCTTTTGCAAATTGCAGATAAAGCAATGGATGAGCAAGTAAAAATTCTTGATACTATTAAAGTAAAAGCTACTCAAGCAGCACAAGATGGACAAACAGAAGAAACAAGAAAAGCTCTTCAAGAAGATATCGTAAGACTTATGGAAGAGCTTGATAACATTGCTCAAACGACTTCATATAACGGTAAAAAATTATTATCAGGCGCGTTTACAAATCAAAAATTCCAAATAGGAGCATATTCAAACGAAACCGTAACTGCAAGCATTGGTCCAACAAGCTCTGATAAAATCGGAGATACGAGATTTGAAACAAGTAAAAAATTTATTTCTGCAGCAGCTGTGGTTACTTTAACTTTTAAAGCGGTAGATGGACTTCATGATATAAAACTTGAAAGCGTTGTGATTAGTAATTCGGCTGGAACAGGTATTGGGGTATTGGCTGAAGTTATTAACAAAAACTCTGAAAGACTTGGAGTTAGGGCTACTTGGCAGGTATTAACTACAGGAACTCATAATGTTTTAAGTGGAGATATTAAAGGTCTTAAAATTAACGGAGTTGCTATTGGTGATGTATTGGGAATTCAAGAAAACGATGCGGATGCAAAACTAGTTGCAGCAATTAACAGGGTAAAAGATCAAACCGGAGTTGAAGCGTATATTGACGATAGAGGTAATTTAAATTTAAGAAGTTTAGATGGTAGAGGTATTGTGGTTGAAGGAAATAATTTAAGTTTGGTTGGTATTAGTGGCATGACAGCAAATTATGGAAGACTTACTCTTATTAGAAACGATGCAAGAGATATTAAAATTAGCGGTGGTGTTGCTATTGGATTTAGTGGAGGCGAAGCTCAAGCTACGGTAAATCTTAGAAGCATTAAAGGTGTATATGATCCAGATGTAGCGAGTGCGATGGGATTTTTTGCAAATTCAGCAACAGAACTTTATTCTCAAGCAAGTGTTACTAGCGCTGTTCAAGGTGGGGTTGTAACCTTAAGAGGTGCGATGGCCGTTATGGATATTGCCGATAGTGCGATGAGAATGCTTGATAAAATTAGAGCAGATATTGGTTCTGTTCAAAATCAATTAACAAGCACAATCAACAACATCACAGTAACACAAGTAAACGTAAAAGCTGCGGAATCTCAAATAAGAGATGTGGATTTTGCAGAAGAGACAGCGAGATTCCAAAAATACAATCTTTTAGCTCAATCAGGAAGTTACGCTCTCTCTCAAGCAAACGCTACTCAACAAAACGTAATGAAGTTATTACAATAATAACTTTATTTTTTTTCTTTTTTTCCGATTTACAAAATAAAAAAAAGGCTTGTAATGACTGAAATTTTTGAAAAAAATTTAAATGCACTAATTACTAAAGATCCAATTTTATCTTCAAAGCTTTTTGCTTTAACTACTAATAAAAGATTTGAGATAGTTCAACAAGGAGAAGATCGCGCCAATATTAATATAATCGATAAAAAAACGTTTGAGCCAATGTATAAAACTTCTCCTCTTAAAGAAATTGAAAAAACTTTTGAAGATTTTGAAAAACATTATAAAAGATATCCTTATCTGTTTCAGTTTGGAATAGGTAATGGTATCTTTTTAAAGTTTCTTATGCAAAATCCTCTTCATAAAGCCGTATTTGTATATGAGCCAGAAATTGAAATATTATGGATTGTTTTTAATTTGATTGATTTTTCTAAAGAGATTGAGGAGAGTAAAATTTTGTTTTTTTATTCAAAAGATTATTCTTATGTAGAGGCGTGGAGGATTTTTAATGTTTTGGATGTAAAACTTTATAGTAGAACTTATTTTTTATATGCCGAGAATAATTTTTATGAAAGAAATTATTCTGATGAGATGATTAGAGTCAATAAAATAAATACAAGAGCCATAAAAGAAGCAGTAACGGGGCTTGGAAACGATACTATAGATACTTTAATGGGAATTGAGCATCATATTCAAAATTTACCTCTTATGTTAAAAGGAGCTAAGTTTACTTCTCTTAAAAATCAAAAATTATCAGATATTGCTATAATCGTTTCAACAGGTCCTTCTCTTGCTAAACAACTTCCATTGCTTAAAGAAATTCAAGATTATGTTACGATAATTAGTGTTGATGCAAGTATGCCTATACTTGAGAAGTGGGGGATTATTCCTGATTTTGTTACTTCTCTTGAGAGAGTTGAGGCTACGGCTGAATTTTTTAAAAAAACTTCTCCTGAGTTTCAAAAAAAGTTTATTACAATTCATGCTTCTTTACAGCATAAAGCGGTGCTTGAGAATTCTTATGGAGAAAAAATGCTTGTAATGAGACCTTTTAGATATACTCGATATTATGAATTACCAGATTATGGATATCTTGGAAGAGGGATGAGTGCGGCAAATCAAGCTTATGAGCTTGCTTATCATATGGGATATAAAAAAATAGTGCTTATTGGACAAGATTTGGCTTTTGGAAAGGATGGGAAGTCTCATTCAGATGGACATGTATTTGGAGAAGATGAAGTTAAAACTAAAGAGGAATTATATACTATAGCTTATGGAGGAGAGGGGCTTGTTCGGACTACTAAAATTTGGAATATGTTTAGAGGTTTTTTTGAACAAGACATTGCAGAAACAAAGCAAGAAGGAATAGAAACTATTAATGCAACAGAAGGTGGAGCGAGGATTGAGGGAGCAATTGAAAAGCCTTTTAGAGAAATTGTAAAAGAAATAAAAAAAGCTAAAAAGAAAAAAATAAAACTTGAGTATCCTAGCGAAAAAGAGATAAACGAAAATCTGATAAAAGCTTACGAAAAAACGAAAAATATAATTGAATATGGGGAAAAATCTCAAAAAAAAGTAGAAGAAGTGTTTTTAGAAGTTGCTGAGGTATTCGATGAGCTTGTTAAATTAAAAGATGAAAATAAACTTGAAGAAATTGATTTTGAAAAGTTAAGAAAAGTATCCGATAGAATAGATGAAATAAAAGATATGATTGAAAAGGAGGAATTTTCTTTGATGTTTGGTGAAGTTGTTCAAAGTTATTTGATACAAAAAGAAATGGTTCTTGCTTTAATTGCCGTTCAAAATCCTCAAACGGAAATAGAAAAAAAAGCAAAATTAATCGATTGGATTATGAATCATAGAGATTGGCTTTTTAATTTGGCTGGAAGCATTAATGCCGAAATTTTAGTAGTAAAAAGAGCTATGAAAAATTTGGAAGAAGAAGTTAGAAAAAGAGGGTTAATTAAATAGTGATGAAGTCTATTTACGAAATTTTTAAAGAAAATGCAAAGTCTGATAAAAAAATTTATTTTGATGATAAAGTTGTTAGTTTTAAAGAATTATTAGAAAGAATCGAGAGTAAAAAACTTCCAAAAATAGGAAAAGTGGCTCTTTTTTTGGAGAATTCGATTGAATTTATAGAGTGGCTTTTGTTGGCAAGTAAATATAATTTTACTCTTGTTCCTTTTGCCAAAGGAATGAAAGTTGATTTTAAGAAATTTGGAATTTCTCATATTTATGATGGAGATTTAAAAAAAATTTCAAATAAGTCTTCTTATGGTTATATTATAGTTTCAACTTCTGGTTCAACTTCTGCTCCTAAGCCAATTGTTTTGACTGAAGAGATTAAGTTAAAAAGAATAAAAATTGCTATTGACACTTATAAATTGGATAAAAACGATACTATTTTAGTTTCAACTCCTCTTCATCACTCACTAGCTCAAAGGGGAGTATTATTGGCGTTGGTATTGGGAATTGATTTGATTTTAATGAAAAATTTTAATACCGATAAATATTTAAGAAATTTAAAAAAAGCTACTTTTACGTTTTCGGTTTCAAATCAATTAGAAGCCATTAAGGAAAAGATTAATGGCGATTTTAATTTAAAAGCAATTGTTTCTACTTCTTATGCTCTAAATTCTGATACGAAAAGAAAATTATTAAATTATTTTCCGATATACGAGTGTTATGGAACGAGTGAAATTGGATGCGTTACTCATTTATCGCCAGAAGATGTAAAAATTCATCCAAAAAGCGTTGGAAAAGCTCTTAATGGAGTTGATATAAAAATAAAGAATGGAGAAATTTTAGTAAAGAGTCCTTGGAGATTTAAAGAGTATTATAATTTGCCTGAAATTACTCAAGAATCGTTTGAAGGAGAATTTTTTAAAACCGGTGATTTAGGAGAAATTATAGATGGGTTTTTGTATTATAAAGGCAGAAAAAAAGAGCTTATTAAAACTGGTGGAATTAGTGTATATCCAATAGATATTGAAGAAGTAATAAAAAGAGTAAGTGGTGTTAAAGAAGTGGCGGTAATTGGAGTTGAAGATAGCTATTTTGGAGAGGTTGTTGTAGCCGTGGTTGTAGGAGATGTTGAAAAAAAAGACATTATAAGAGCTTGTAGCGTATTAGCTCCTTATCAAAGACCTATGTATGTTGATATAGTACAATCTCTTCCAAAAAATTCTATGGGGAAAATTCAAAAGTTTAAGTTGAAAGAAAAATATAAAAATTTAAGAATTGGCGAGAAAATTAAAGGGTTGAAGTGAAAGTTTTATCTTTGGGTTTTTTAGGAGGAGGAATTAACTCAATAGCTGGGCCTGTTCATTTTATAGCTTCTCAAATGGATAGAAAATTTGAGGTAGTTGGAGGAATTTTTAGCAAAGATAAGGAAAAATCAAAATTAAGTGCTAAGAAATACCAGGTTAAAAATTTTAATTCTATTGAAGAGATGGCAAAAGAAGTTGATGTTATTGTTATTTTAACTCCTACTCCTGAGCATTTTAACAATATAATGGAAATTAAGAAACATAATGTTAAAATAGTAGTTGATAAGCCTATTGTTGCTACTTCAAAAGAAGCTAAGAAAATTAGAAATTTTGCCAAAGAAATAATTGTAACTCATAATTACAGTGGATATCCGTTAGTTAGGGAAATAAGAGCGTTGGTAAAAGAAAATATATTGGGAGAAATTAAAAAAATTAAAATTAATATGCCTCAAGAAAGTTTTTTAAAACCTTTAAAACCGGGATATCCTCAAGAGTGGAGAAGAAAAGACTTGGAAATTCCAACCATTGCTTTAGACCTTGGAGTTCATACTTATCATTTGGCAAGGTTTATTTTAAATGAAAATTTTAAGCCTTTTTTTTGTGAAAAAAATAAATTTTCAAAGTTAAATGTAATTGATGATTGTATAGTTTTAGCAAAAAGTAAAAATACTTTAATTGAACTTAGTTTTTCCAAAATATCTCTTGGAAATACAAATCCTCTTTTTATCGAGGTTTATGGAGAGAGAGCGGCTATTAAATGGTCGCAAGATGATTTTGAAAATTTATACATTTCTTATTTTGATGGTAAAAAAGAGATTATCAATAGAAGCAACGCTAAGTTTGAAGCCAGTAAAAAAAGATATCAGAGAATGGCTCCTGGGCATCCGTCTGGATTTATAGAAGCTTTTGCTAATTTATATTGCGATATTTATGATAAACTAAATGGAAAAGAAAGTGAATTTGTAAGTGATGGTATTGAAAGTATTGAAAGTATAATGTTTTTTAAGGAGGCGATTTATGGAAATTAAAAAGTTTTTATGGAATTATTTAAATGATGTAAAACCGCTTAAAATGAGCGAAGAAGAGTTTTTAAATTATAGATATCTTGATAATCATTTGGATTCTTTTGAAATTATTCAATTTATTATGGCTATTGAAGAGGAATTTGGGATAAAGTTAGAGCCAGAAGATACTGAAAGTGAAGAATTTAGAACTATTGGCGGATTAATTGAAATTATAAAGAGAAAATTATGAAATATACGAAAAAAGATATAATAAAAGTTTTAAAAAGCGTGGGGATAGAAAAAAGTGATACGGTATTTTTTTCTACTTCTTTTGGAATGGTTGGAATTCCGCCAAGTTTTGTAAAAACGCAGGAGGATTTAAATAAATTATTTTTAGAAGCAATAAGAGAGGTTTTGGTTGATGGGAATATTGTAGTTCCAACTTATTCATATACATTTGGAAAAAGTTTAGCAAGCAATTTGGCAAATTTTACTCGTTATACTCCCGCTGAAATTGGACCCTTTCCAAATTATGTTTTAAAACAAAGCGATGCAATAAGAAGTATTGATCCTTTTGTATCGGTAGCTTGTATAGGAAAAGATTGTAAAAAACTTTTGAGTAATTTAAGTAATGTTTCTTATGGAGAGGGTAGTTTTTTTGAAAAATTAGTAAATTTGGAAAATAGCAAATGTTGTAGCATCGGACTTGGTCCTAATTGGACTCCTTTTATTCATTATGCAGATTATTTATCAAAAGTTCCTCATAGATACGATAAATTATTTTGGGGAAAGATTGAAGGGAAGGTTTATCCTTGGATTTATAGCGTTAGATTTGTAGGAGATGAGAGTTATCCTTATGCTCATATAGCTGGAAGAGAAGCAGAAAATGCTGGAATTTGGAAATATAGTGAGCTTGGAAGAGCAAGGGTGTATGCGGCAAGTTGTAAGAAATATTTTGATTTTGTAATGGAGAAATTAAATAAAAATCCTTGGTATCTTGCAAAGGGTCCGGCTATTGATGTAATTAAAAAAGAAAAAGAAAGAGTTAAATATTTAGATATTGGAGGGGAATTTGTAACGGGCGAATGGGTTGGAAATTTTTTAATTCCAGAGAGATGGGGATATAAAGAAGCTTATTTAATAGGAGAAGATGGCAAAGTTTATTCTACTACTCCTTGGATACATTCTTTGAGTATTGATAAATGGTTAAATTATGAAGAAGCTAAAATGCATACGAGTTATTTTTCTAAAAACGTTTTTTATAATAGAGATTTTGGATTTGTAGTAAAATATTTACCAAAACAAAAATATAGATTTTTGATTAAAAGTGAATTTGGAAAAGGAAAAATGCCAATAAAAAGGGATTTTGCTTTTGTAGAAGAATGGATTGATATAAAAGAATATAGTGAGCCTAAAAAGATGATTTTTGAAAGAGGGTATTTTGAATGATTGGCGAAAAAATGATAGCTTTAGCAAAAGAGCTTTATCCAATCAATAGAAGTTTAACAGGAGAAGGGGTAAGAGAAACCTTAAGGATTTTAAAAAGAGAAAATCCAGAACTTGAAATTCATTCGGTGCCTACTGGATATAAGGCGTTTGATTGGGAGGTTCCAAAAGAGTGGAATTGTTTTGATGCCTATATTATAACTCCAGATGGTAAAAAAATTTGCGATTATAAAAAAAATAATTTACATGTTGTTCAGTATTCGATTCCCATCGAAAAAGAACTTTCTTTAAAAGAGCTTCAAAAGCATTTATATTCTTATGAAAAATTGCCAGATGCTATTCCTTATGTCACTAGCTATTATAATAAAACTTGGGGATTTTGTATAAGTGAAAACGAAAGGAAAAAATTAAAGCCAGGTAAATACAAAGTAGTAATAAAAAGTGAGCTTAAAAATGGAGAGTTAAATTATGCCGATTTAGTAATTGCTGGCAAAAGCGATAAAGAAATTATGTTTTCAACTTATATTTGCCATCCTTCAATGGTAAATAATGAATTGTCGGGTCCTGTGCTTGCTACTTTTTTGGCAAAATATATTAAAAGCAAAGATAATTATTATACTTATCGATTCGTTTTTGCGCCAGAGACTATTGGGAGTTTAGTTTATATGTCAAAGCATTTAAAACATTTAAAGGAAAAAGTAAAAGCGGGATATATTTTAACTTGCGTTGGAGATGAAAGAGCTTATTCTTATCTTCCTAGTAGATATGGAAATACTTTAGCTGATAAAGTGGCTTTGAATGTATTAAATTATGAAATAAAGAAATTTAAAAAATATAGTTTTTTAGATAGAGGAAGTGATGAGAGGCAATATTGCTCTCCCGGAGCCGATTTGCCTTTTTGTAGCGTTATGAGGAGCAAATACGCAACTTATCCTGAATATCATACAAGCAAAGATGATTTTAATTTGGTTACGGCTAAAGGACTTGAAGATAGTTATAAACTTTATACAAAAATAATTGATGTTTTGGAAAATAATTTTTATTATCAAACTACCGTAATAGGTGAGCCTCAGCTTGGTAAAAGAGGGCTTTATCCAAATACCTGTTCTCCTAAAACCAATTATGAATTGGCATTTTTATATAGAAATTTTTTAGCGTATGCCGATGGGAATAATGATTTAGTGGATATTGCCGATATTATTGGAGTTAGTGCGTATAAATTAATTGATGTGGCAAAGCTTTTTTTAAAACATGGATTGGTAAAAGTAGTATAAAGGAACGATATGAATGTTGAAAATATTGAGAGTTTACAAAATATGATAGCTGAAAATTTAAAAAAAGGCGAAGTTCCAAATAAAGAAATTATTTTGTTATACGATAAGATAAAAGATGTTAATTTGGAAAAAAATGAAATTATTGAAAAAAATTTGGAATTTTTAAAAAAACATTATGAAAATTTATCTTTAGAAGAAAAATTTGTTGTAAATAACATAATTTTTATTTTAGAAATGTTAAATGGCAATGCTCTAAATGGTTTTAAGGAATATGTAAAAAGAGGTCTTAGATTTCATACTCACTCAATGGCAAATAATAAAGAAGCGATGTTTTTTGTTGAATTTGTTAAAGGATTTCAGGATTATAAGTTGTTAATTAAAATAGTAAAAGAGATTTTTAAAGAGTATTTTAATTATCCATATGAAGAGAGAAGAGCGATTATTGCAAATACATTAGCCATTATTTGGAATAACAAATATCTTTTTAACAATCCAATTTGGCTTGAAGTTTTTGAAATTTTGGTTGAGGTAATACACGAAGCAATAAAAAAAGAACTAATCGAAGATGAGATGCCTTTACATTTTTTGGCTTATCACATTTATGGAAATAATATTCATACAATTGATGAGTGGAGAGTTTTTAACGAAAAAGTAGAAAAACCTTCAAGCAAATTTTATAAAGAGTGGGGAGAGAAGAATAATCTTCCTAAATGTAAAGAAAAAATAAGTAATGGCAAGAAAAAAATAGGATTTTTAATTGATAGAATAGTTTTTAATTCTCCTTATATGGTTTTTTATTCGTTGCTTAAGAATTTAATGAAAGATGATAAGTTTAGGAAAAATTACGAAATATACGTTTATTCGATGGAATATGTTTATAAACAACCAGATGATGAGAAATTGATTGAAGATTTGACTAAATTGGGAGTAAAAGTTTATTCTCCAAAAAAATTTTTTAAAGATGGATACTTTTTTTCTCATTTAAAAAAGGCGCTTGATATTAGAAATTTAATTTTAAAAGATGGAATTGATTATTTAATAGGAGGCGGGGGATACGATATTCCTATTTTTCTTTTTGCTAATAGATCGGCTCCCGTTCAAATCTTTTGGTCTCATGGAAATTGCGTGAGCGATTTAATAGGAATCGATAAAAGAATAAGTCATTTTGAACAAGAATGTAAAGAGTGGGATTGGGGGATTTTTAACGTGCCTATGGCGGATGAGTTTTTAGTTGGAAGCGAAGAGGATAGGAAAAAAGGCGAAGCTATAAAAAAGGCAATTTTAGAAGAATATGGAGAAGATACGGTTGTGCTTGGAACTATTGGAAGGCTTATAAAAATTGATAGTGATGAATATTTAAAAATTATTGCTAAAATTATGAAAGAAAATCCAAATACTATTTATCTTGCTTGTGGAGATGGAAATAAAAAAAGTATTGAAGAAAAACTTAAAAGATATGGGATTGATAGAAATAGATTTGTTTTTACGGGACAAGTTAATCCACACGTTTTTGGATGGGTTATTGATGTGTGGCCGGATAGTTTTCCGCTTAGACAAGGGCAAAGCAAAAATGAATACATTGCAAAAGGGGGGAGTATAATATTTATGGATAAATATTTAAATGATACTATTAGAAATTGGTATAAAGGTTTTGAAATTCCACCAATTGCAAAAGATGAAAAAGAGTATATTGAGTTTGTAAATAGATTAATAAACGATAAAGATTATAAGAATAAACTTCGTGAGTGGAACAAAGATATTTTTAGAGATCAAAAAAATAACTTTTTAAAGGTAATAAATAATGGAAATAGTGGAAATTGAGGGAGTTAAATTAAATATTGATCATCCAAGTATTAAAGGAATAAAAAAGTTTTTTTATGAGAATAAATATGAACACAAGGAAATCGCTATTTTAAAAAATGTTTTAGAGGAAGATGATGTTGTGTTTGAAGTAGGGGCTGGTATTGGATTTATTAGTACTTTTTGTGCAGAGAGAGTTAATAAAGTAATAGCTTATGAAGCTAATCCTGAAATGATAAAAAAGATTAAAGAAACTTACAAATTAAATGGTGTTAATCCTATTTTAAAAGAAGGAATTTTATTAGATAAAGAAGGAGAGATTGAGTTTTTTTTAGAAAAAAATTTTTGGTCGAGTTCTACTATTAGAAGAAGTAAAGATTCTAAAAAAATAAGAGTAAGAACATTTAATGTAAATAAAGAAATAGAAAAATTTGATCCAAATTTTCTTATAATAGATATTGAAGGAGGTGAAAAAGATCTTATTCCTATAATAGATTATAAAAATATAAATAAAGTATTAATAGAATTTCATCCTGATATTATAGGTGAAAAATTAGTTTCCAATTTAATAAAATATTTAATAGAACAAGGATTTTATTTGGATTTATATAAGAGTATAAGAAATGTTTGTTATTTTCAAAGGTAAAAAGTGATACTTTTTGATATAACTGTGCCTCAAAGAGTGTTATTTTTTAAAAATATTATAAAAAAATTAAATAATGTTATTGTAACCACAAGAGGAGGGGAGGGGTATAAAGAAGTATTGGAACTTTTAAACTTACATAAAATTCCGTATATTTTAATTGGAAAATATGGAGGAAATAGTTTAGAAGGAAAATTAAAAACAAGTATTAAAAGGCAAGATGAATTAATAGAAATAATAAAAAAATATAATATAAAGACGGTAGTTAGTGGAAGTGTAGTAGATGCAAGTAGAGTTGGATTTGGGCTTGGGTTAAAGGTTGTTAATATAAATGATATGCCAGTAAAGAGTTATAGATTTAAGTGTGAAAATATTGAACCTGTTACAAGACTAACAGCTCCACTTTCAAGTGTGCTTTTTAAACCTTTTGTAGTTCCTGATGAAATTTTTGAAAAGCTTGGAGTGTGTAATATAAAAACTTATAATTTTCTTGATCCTTTAATTTGGCTGAAAGATTTTAAGGTTAATAAAAATTATGTAAAAAGCGAGATTCCTCAAATTGATGAAAGTAAGCCTATAGTTGTTGTTCGGGAGGAGGAGTTTAAGGCGAGTTATGTTAAAAAAAAATATCCATTCTTATATGAAGTAATTGAGGAACTTCAAAATTGGGATATTAATTTAGTAATTGTTCCAAGATATGAGAGTAAATATCTTAAAGAAAAATTTAAACGAGCTATTGTATTAGATAAGGCAATTATCCTTCAACATCTTCTTGCAAAAACTTCTCTTTTTATAGGAGGGGGAGGAACAATTAATATTGAAGCAACTTATTTTGGGGTGCCTGTGATTTCTACTAGAAGTTTTATTAGTCATTATGATAAATTTTTAATAGATAACGGTTTAATGTGGCATAGCAATAATAAAGAAGAGATATTAGATTTAGCAAAAAAATTAATTGGGGTTAATAATAAAGCAAAAGCAAAAGAAGTTTATTCAAAAATGGATGTTAATATTGATATGTTTGTAAGGGAGATAGTTGATGATGAGAGATATTGACAAATATAAAGAGGGATTCTTAAAGTTAGATTTTGAGAGAATTCAAGAAAAATATAGAAAAAAAAAAGTTATTGAAATTTTAAATAAATATAAACCAAAAAAAATTTTAGAAATAGGGTGTGGTGTTGATAGTATAGGAAATTATTATAATTGTGATTTGATTGTGGTTGAGCCATGTGTTGATTTTGCAAAAAAAGTAAAAAATGCAAAGGTAATAAAAGATTTTTTTGAAAATGTTGAGTTTAATGAGGAGTTTGATTTTATAGTTGTAAGTGCACTTCTTCATGAGATTGAGGATGTTGATAGATTTTTAAAAAAATTAAAGAAAGTTGCAAAAAAAGCGATTATTCATATAAATGTACCAAATGCAAAATCGTTTCATAAACTTTTAGGGGTTAAAATTGGTAAATTAAATTCTATTTATGATAAAACAGAAACTCATTCAATATTACAACAAAATATGGTATTTGATATGGATAGGTTAGTAAGTTTATTGCAAAATTATGGATTTGAAATAATAGAAAAAGGGGGATATTTTGTTAAGCCTTTTTCTCATAATCAAATGCAAAAAATGCTTGAATGTGGAATAATAGATAAAAGAGTATTGGATGGGCTTTACGAATTAAAAGAGCTTGAAGAGTTTAGTAGTGAAATATTTGTAAACGTAAAGGTTAAAAGTGAAAATAGTTAAGTATAGCAGTGAATATGAAAAAGTGTGGGATGAATTTATAGCAAATTCTAAAAATGGAACAGTTTTTCATACTCGTAAATTTCTTTCATATCATAAAGATAAATTTGAAGATAAATCGATTTTAATATATAAAAAAAATCGTTTAGTTGGAGTTTTTCCTGCAGTGGAAGTGGATGGTAAGATTATATCTCATAGAGGCTCCACTTATGGAGGTTTGGTTGTAGGGGTTAAAAATAGATTAAGTGATAGTTTAAGTATGTGGGAAAAGATAATAAATTATTATCAAAAAACTATTGAATTTAGAAAGAGCGAATATATTTTTGATAAGTATCCAAGTAGAGAAGTAATATTTGCGGCTAAAAAATTTGGTTTTAAAGAAGTAAATGAAGAGCTTTCGACTTGTTTGGATTTGGAGTTTGTGAAATTTAGTGAAAGAAGAAAAAGGGCAATTAAAAAGTGCAAAGATTTAAAAATTATTTTTGATGATATGAATTATGAAGATTTTTATGAGATATTAAGCAATAATTTAAAAATTAAATATGATACGACCCCAACACATACATTAAAGGAAATGAAATTATTAAAGAAGTTGTTGCCAGGTAATTATTTACTTATAACAATTTATAAAGATAAGCAAATGATAGCAGGAATTTGGTTGGTTCTTGCAACAGATAAAACAGCACATACATTTTATATAGCTCAAAATTATGATTTTGCTGAATTTCAGGGACTTAGTTGTATAGTTAAAAATATAATTGAATATTTGCAAAAGAAGAGTTTTAAATATTTAAATTTTGGTATTTCAACTGAAAATGGAGGGGAATTTGTAAATAAAGGTCTTTTTGAATTTAAAGAAAGTTTTGGAGGGTTTGGAGTTAGTAGATTTTATTTTAGGAAAGAAGTATGAAAATAGCGATAATAGGTTATGGATATTGGGGTAGAAATATAGCGAGAACGGCAAAGGAAGAAGGTTTAGAAATTGTAACGATTTATGATGAAGATAAAAAAAGAATAAAAGAAGCTAAAAAATTTTATGATTTTATAGAAGTTGATAGTTTTGATGAAGTTTTGAAACTTGATATTGATTCGGTTTTTATAATCACTCCTCCGGCAACTCATTATGAAATTGCAAAAAAAGCACTTTTGGCTGATAAACATATTTTTGTAGAAAAGCCTTTTACTTTAAATTTGGATGATGCTTATGAATTGATTGAATTAGCAGAGAGTAGAAATTTAATTTATATGGTTGATCATGTTTTTGTGTATTCTGAACCAGTTAAATATTTGAAACAAAATTTAGATAAATTTGGGGAAATTGTATATATTAATTCAAGGCGTATAAATTTAGGGCTTTTTCAATATACAACCGATGTTATTTGGGATTTGGCAGTTCATGATTTAAGCATAATTGATTATTTGGTGGGGCTTAATATCAAAAACGTAAGTTGTTTTAAAAGAAAATATAAAGATTTTCCAAACGATGCTATTGCAAGAATAAATTTGGAATTGGATAATGAAATTATTGTAGGAATTGATGTTTCTTGGTTATCTCCTATGAAAGTTAGGGAGATGATAATAGGGGGAACAAAACTTAGTGTTGTTTATGATGATACTATTGAGGATAAAATAAAGCTTTATGATAAAGGAGTGGTTTTAGAAAAAAGTTTGGATAAAAATGAGCTTTATGAATGTATGGTAAAATATAAATATGGAGATGAAATTATTCCAAAACTTCCTAAGAATATGCCTTTAAATAATGCAATTAACCATTTTAGTGAGTGTGTAAGAGAAAAAAAACTTCCGATTACTTCTAAAAAATCAATTATTAATGTGATAAAAGCTCTTGAAATTATTTCAAAGGTTTGAAAATGTGTTATAAAAAGGTGAGGGTAGAAAATGATTAAATTTTTGGATTTAAAAAAACAATATCTAGAAATTAAAAAAGAAATAGATAAAGCTATTTTTAACGTTATTGAAGAGAGTGCTTTTGTTGGAGGAAAATTTGTTAAAAATTTTGAAGAGGATTTTGGAGAGTATCTTGGTATAAGAAATGTTATTGGAGTAGGTAATGGAACGGATGCTATTGAAGTTGCTCTTTGGGCTCTTGATTTACCAAAGAATTCTGAAGTATTAGTTCCAGCAAATACTTTTATAGCTACGGCTGAAGCGGTTAGTCGAAATGGATTAAAAGTAAAATTTGTAGATTGTAATAAATATTATCAAATAAATCCAGAAAGTATAGAAGAAAATATTACTCCTAATACTTCGGCGATAATTGCCGTGCATTTATATGGACATCCGGCAAATATGAAAAAAATAGGGGCTATTGCAAAGAAATATAACTTAAAGGTAATTGAAGATTGTGCTCAAGCTCATGGGGCTGAAATTGAGAATGTTAAAGTAGGTAATTTTAGTGACGTAGCTACGTTTAGTTTTTATCCGGGTAAAAATCTTGGAGCGTATGGAGATGGAGGGGCTGTCGTTACTAATGATGACGTTTTGGCAAAAAAGATTAGAATGTATGTAAATCATGGAAGAGATACTAAATATGTTCATGCATTTGAAGGAAGAAATAGTAGGCTTGATGGAATTCAAGCGGCTATTTTAAGCGTTAAATTAAAGTATTTGGATAAGTGGATAGAAAGGAGAAATTATATTGCAAAAGAATATTTAAAAAAGATTAAAAATCCTCTTATAGAGCTTCCAAAAGTAGTTAATAATATTAGACATGCTTGGCATTTATTTGTAATTAAAGTTGAAAATAGAGAAAAATTTATTGAGTATATGAAAAAAAATGGTATTCAAACGGGGATTCATTATCCAATAGCTCTTCCAAAGTTAAAAGCGTATAAATATTTAAATCAAGATTGTTCAAATTTTAAAGCGTGTAGGGAAGATAGATTTTTAGTTTCTTTACCAATAGGAGAGCATTTGAAAGAAGAAGAGATTAATAAAATTATAAAAGTAGTTAACAGCTATAAAGGATAATGAATGCTTGGATTTTTTAAAAAGAAAAAAGAGGAATTTGTAAAGCCTAAGAAAGATCCTTTTCCAAGTTTAGAAGAAGTGAAGAATTTAACAATTATAGATATAAGATCTGAAGATGAGGTAGAGTTTTATGGTAGTTTTCCAAATTCTATTCATATTCCGTTTGATGAATATTTTGCTTCAAGATTGATGCTTTTAGATAAAAATAAAGAATATGGAATAATGGATTTAAGAGGAATTGAGAGTGTATTAAACGAAGCCGAAAAAATAGCAAAAAAAGTAGGTCTTAATGCAAAAAAATTAAAAGGAGGCTTTTTTTATATAAAAGAGGTTTTAAATTATAAAGTAAAAAATTAAAGTTTATGGAATTAAAATATGCGTGAGCGTTAAAGAAGAAGAAAAATATAAGGAGGTTTTTAAATGAACTTATTTTTTGGTGTTAGTGTCGGTATAGGTGCCGTTATTGGGTATGTAACCAATTACGTAGCAATAAAACTACTTTTTAGACCGTATAAACCTATT
>JAMORJ010000102.1 GCA_027063595.1 Nautiliaceae bacterium
TGTTTTTATTTTCAAATTCTTTTAGTTTTAAAATATCTTCTTGTGATAAATTTTGTTTTTTAGCTAAATCAATTCCCGTTTTTTCTTTTATAACTTCAATAGCTTTATCTTCTCCTGCTCCTACAAACTTTTCAACTAAATTAACTCCAGCATTTGCTAAAAGTCCTAATATCGCTCCCATTATATACTCCTCATAATTTCTGATAATTCATTAGCTCTATTTGGTGTCTGTTTTGCCCACTTGCTATCAAGCATTTCATCAGCGGCTTTTTGATAATCTTTATTTTTTAAAGCAGCCCACATTTTTTTAAATTCCAAAACTCCATCAACTCCCATCTGATAAGCCATATTTGCTATAACTTCTTGTGCTTTTGCAGGAAGTTCTAAAAAGAAAGGCTCTTTATCTGAAAGTTCAAGGATTTTTTCATCAAGTCGGTGTTTTAAAAGAAGTTCGGCTTCTTTTTCTGTAATAGGAAGTTTAGTTCCGTATCCGATTGTAGGATAGCCTCTTGTATCCTCATAAGGCATTCCTTCAAATCCCTCTTCTTGCTTTAAACTCTCAATTACTCTATCTAAATTCATTATATCCCCCATTTTTCTGTGTAGTAAGTTATTTCTATTTCAATCATTCCACGACCGACTATAACTTCATGATGTTCAAAATCAATTTCAATATTTTTAATACTTGTATAATCAGCAATAGGAGTTTTTTCATGTTTTGTTTTTAAAGAGTTTAAAATAGAAGCTATAACCTCTCTTACATCAGATACACTTAAATCTTTTTTTGCTGTCGTATATTCAACCTCTACTTTTAAAGAGTGTTTTTCACTTCCACTTGCTTCCTCTTCCACATTGTCATCTTTATCCCTTACCACAATAATAGGTAACTCACTAAATTCAGCAGGAGTTACTCTCCATTCATAAATAGGAATATTTAAAGGTTTTAGCGCTTCAATAATAGAAGCTACAATATCAGCTCTTCTCAAATTCCCCATCCTTAAAAGTTTTGATAAGTATAAAAAAATAGAAAAGAAAAGTAAGGGAGTGAAATTTGGTGATATTGATTAATTTTTAATTTTAATGTAATATTGTATTACATATCTCAACAAAGGATTTTTAAATGATAAGCGTTAGACTTGATAAAAATTTAGAAAAAAAATTAGAGTCTTTTTCAAAAGATTTAAAAAAAAGCAAAAGTGCTTTAATAAAAGAAGCTTTAACAAAATATTTTGATTCACTTGAAAAAGAAAGGATTAAAAAACAAAAAGAAGCATTTGAATATTTCATTAAAAATCCCGTTGATACTGGTATTAAAGACTTAAAAGCAATTCAAAAGGTTAAAAGTGAAGATATTCGTTGATGCTAATGTTTTAATAGATTTAATAGACGAAAAAAGAGAATTTCATAGTCAAGCTATTAGTTTTTTTCAAAATAACTTAGAAAATGTTTTTTACACAAGCTGTGATATATTAACAACCGTATATTATATTACGTCAAAAATCAAAAATCCATTATTAGATTTAGAAAATTTATTAAAATTCGTCAAAATAATTTCTTTCTCAAACGAAGAAGCTCAAAAAGCAATAGAATTAATGAAAAATAATAGCAATTTTAAAGATTTTGAAGATACTTTACAATATATTTTAGCTAAAAAAATCAATGCAGATTTAATAGTTACGAATGATAAAAAGTTTCACTCCCCTGACATAGAAATTTTAAATTTAAACACTTCACCTAAATCTCAACCTTCTTAACTTCATCTCTGCTTAAATAAACTTTTATAATCCCACTTCCATCATCTTCTTTGTAAAGTGTAAAAAATTCTCCAAATTCGCATTTGATTTTAGGTTTATCGCAAATTAAATCATCTTTTTTAATGTAGATAAAAATTGCTTTTGTAGAAAATTCATTATTAAAAAGAAGTTCAGGATCAAGATTAAATATTATTTTCGTGTCTTTATTTACATAATCGCAAAGAAGAGTTGCAGGAATTGCAAACTCTTCGAAAAAAACTTCATCAATGTCCGCTTTTAAATCTTCATAAAACTTATTCACCGAGATACGCCCTTATCTCATCCGCTTTCATCTCAAGAATACCGCTAAAAGCATCTTCTTTTTTTGCTTCTTCAATTATTTTTTTAATCAAATCAACTTTTTTCAAATCCCCCGCATCAAATCCAAGAGCTTCAGCAAGCTCTTTTAGCTCTTCTAATTTTAATTTCCCAAGCTCTTTTTCAGGCTTAATTTCTCCACTGCCTTCACTTGTTTGAGTAACGCTTAAAGGCTCTACTTTTTGAGCATAACCGGCTTTAATAAGTTTTTTTGCAATATCTTCTGCAATTTCAAAAATCTCCCCAGCAGAGAAACTACCTCTGCTAGTAGAAATTCTTATTAGAGCTTTTAGTTTGATTTGTTTCATCTCCCTTCCTTAAAAGTTTTATGCAAGCACTTTTGCAAACATAAACGCATCAACTTCTACAGGCACTACTAATGGCGCAGATTGTAAAAGCATAAATCTTGCACTTGGATCTTCTACTTCCCAAGATTTCAAGAAAAATTTAGTAGCGGTAAGCGCTTGTAAGTCTTTAATAGCCCCATAAACCCTTTTTGCTTGTGTTTTAGTGCTTCCATAAATTACGCCTTTGCTATCTACCATCTCTTTCTCTTCCCCACTCTCTGGGTCGATATACCACTCATCGTAACTATAAATATCAGTAGCAATTTCAGGAATATACCCCCAATAAGTTACTCCATCAGGCAATGTTTCAGGATTAATCATACCTCTATCAACTCTTCTTAAATCAAGAGCTTTTTGAACTTTTGCGTTGCTAATAAACGCATCAATTGCATCGCTACCAAATACCGCAACGTTTGGCGCAATTCCACCGGCTTTTACCCTCTCTCTTCTCCACTCTCTCATCATTGCTATAGGGTCAACGTCATCGCTATCCCAAGTGTTATCCGTAAGAGCTACGAACTGATTTGCATCAAATCCAAAATCTATTACCTCTTCAACTCCTTCGCCTTTTACTTCAACTTTACCGGTAGTAAGCACCTGAGCCGCCATCCATTCAATTCTTCTTGTTAGGTTTTCTTTGTGTTCCTGTGTTTCTCTTGCTACCTTTTCGGCTACAACTTCGGCAATGGATTTGTTTTCGGCATAGAAAACGTTATTGCTTTTTCT
>JAMORJ010000103.1 GCA_027063595.1 Nautiliaceae bacterium
AAAAATGGAGCATAGATGCTGAAAATGGATTAAGCGAAATGTTTGCAAAAACAACGCTTAAAAAAAGTGAAAAAATTTTAAACCTTTTAAAAGAACAAAGTTTTGATATGGAATATTACATTAATTTGATTTCCGAAAAGATAAAAATTTTTATAAACGAAAGAAAAAGAGAACTTAAACTTTTAGAAAAGTTGATTTTAAACAATAGAACTTTAAGACAGAAAATCGGAAAAAAACAATTTTTAACAACTTCAAAGAATTATATCGAAAAACTTAACCAAATTGAAAACTATTTTAATTCTTTAAACGATGAACTTAAAAACATCAATAAGATTAAGGAACAAGCGAAGTATGCAGTATTTGGAACTTATGATTTGAGAAAGGGAAAAGATAGAATCCGTTTACAAGAAGATTATCAAAAAGAACAAGAGTTAAAAAGACAATATAAAGAAAAACTCAAAAGTTTTTTATCTAAAATAAAAAAAGCAATAAAAAGAATAATTTTTGCGATACAAGAAAAAATGATGTATTTGATTGAAACAAAATACATAACAACTAAAAAGATAATTTTTAAGGCGCACTATAAAAAAGGTAAATTTTGGTATCTTACAAAGATTTACGATAAAAATTATGTGGGAGTTGTGAATGTGTTTGATGAAAACATCAAAGAATCTTTATTAAGTTCATAGTTTACACAAGCGGATTACACATTGAGAAGCAAATTTTTCAAAAACGCTGAATATATGTAGATTTAGTAAATTTTTAATGGCGGAGAGGGCGGGATTCGAACCCGCGGTGGGTGTTAGCCCACACACGCGTTCCAGGCGTGCGCCTTAAACCACTCGGCCACCTCTCCTTATTTGAAATTATATCAAATAATATTTAAACCGCTCACACTTTAAATATATTAAGCTTTTAGTTTTTCCTTGATAACTTCAAGTATCGCTTCATCATCTTTAGCTGGAGCTTTTAGTAATTCTTTATTTCCATCTTTATATATTATCGAAATGTTTTGTCCATAATTTGAAATTTGCTTAATTCCTTTTTCTTTTGCCATTATCTTAATTCTAATTTTTTCGAGAAAATTTTTAGTAGAAACATCAAGTTTTCCAAATCTATCTACCATCTCTTTTTCAATCTCAAAAACATCTTTAATTGTTTTTGCCATTGAAAGTCTTTTATAAAGCTCAAGTCTTAGCCTATCTTCTTTTACGACCTTTTCGCTAATATAAGCATTTATATTAAGTTTTACTTCCACCTCTTCTTCTTTAGCCTCTCCAAGCAACTCTTTTAATTGCTCTTCAAGAAGCTTTAAATACATCGAATAACCTATTCCTTTAATTTGTCCAGATTGCTCGGCTCCCAAAATATTTCCGCCTCCTCTAATTTCTAAATCTTTCATAGCAAGTACTTTTCCACTTCCAAGAAAAGAATTTTCTTCAAGCGCAAGCAATCTTTTTTTTGCATCTTCGCTAAGTTCTTCTTTATCCTTTACAAGAAAATAAGCATATCCTTCGTTTTTTCCTCTTCCAACTCTTCCTCTTATTTGATGTAAATCCGCAATTCCAAATTTATCTGCATTTTCTACTATTACCGTATTAACGTTTGGAATATGAATTCCGCTTTCAACTATAGTAGTAGTTAAAGCTAAATCATATTTTCCGTTAATAAAATCAATAAGTCCTTTCTCTATTTGGTTTGGAGTCATTTTTGCATGAAGAGTCAAGATTCTCAAATTTGGTAAAAGCTCTTGAAGTTCTTTTTTCTTATGTTCGATATATGCAATGTTATTATAAATATAAAAAATTTGTCCACCTCTTCTAATCTCCCTTAAAACAGCTTCTTTTATCAAATTTTCATCCCAAGTTTTAACGAAAGTTTTTGTCTCTTGCTTTCCTTTTGGCGCTTCTTCAAGAGTTGAGATAGATTTTATTTGAGATAATGCCATATTAAGAGTTCTTGGTATTGGAGTTGCTGACATGTAAAGAGTATGCACATTTTCGCTAAGTTCTTTTAACTTTTCTTTTTGCTTAACACCAAATTTATGTTCTTCATCAATAATCAAAAGTCCTAAATTTTTATATTCTACATTAAGTCCAGCATGAGTTGAAATAAGAATGTGAATCTCTCCTTTTTTTAACTTTTCCAAAATTTCTTTTTTTTCTTTAGAAGAAGTAAATCTATCAAGCTTTGCTATTTTAATTTCAGGATAGTCTTTAAAACGCTCTTTAAAACTCTCATAATGCTGATTTACTAAAATTGTAGTTGGAGCAATAACCGCCACTTGATAACCAGATTTTGCCACTACAAAACTTGCTACCATCGCAACTTCCGTTTTTCCAAATCCAACATCTCCCGTTAAAAGCCTATCCATTACTTTTGTTTTAAAATCTTCTAAAATTTCTTTAATCGCTTTTTTTTGATCATCAGTATGAACAAAAGGAGCTTTTTTAATAAATTCCTCAACTCCACTAAATTCCAATTCAATTGGTTTTGTAACTTCCCTTTTTGCAGCAAGTTTTATTAAATCAGCGGCAATTGCGTAAACTTTTTCTTTTATTTTAGTAAGTTTCTTTGCAAAAGTTCCTTTTCCAAGTTTATCAAGAGTAGGAATTACGCCTCCTGGAGCAACGTATCTTTCAAGAACATTTAAATTTTCTACAGGTACTAAAAGTTTATCGTCGTTTGCATATAAAACTTCAGCAAATTCGCTTGTTTTTCCAAGCACTTCTACTTTTTTCAATCCCATAAACTTACCAATCCCATGAATCTCATGAACTACAAAATCACCTTTTTTAAGCTCATCTAAAGCCAAAACTACTCTTTTTTTCTTTTCAAATTCAGGAGGATTAAGAGAAATTACTATTTTTTCGTCACAAGCAAAATTCACGCAAGCTGTATTTCTAATCCACTTCACAAGAGGCTTTTTAAGTTTTACAAATTCATCTAGATTATATTCTCTAAGCAATACCTCATTTTTTGCAACTATTTCAAGAGGAGTTTTTTCATCCCAAGGTTTTTCGTCAATTAAAATCATGCCTTTTTCAACTTTCCATTTAACATCTCTACAATTACCATTTTTTAAAATTTCGGCTTTAAAAATCGCAGGATTTATCTCTTTATAAAATTCTTTATACTCGTTAATTTCTTGCGATAAATCCTTAAAAAGCACAAAATCATCCAAAAATTCTCTTTCCAAATACCAAAATCCAAGTGAATAAAAATCTTTATAAAATGAACTAAATTCACTTTTTTGAACTTTTTCTAAAATTTCGTTATATTCTTTTTCATCAAGAGCAGCAATAGCTGGAATAATTTTAAAACTATCTATCTCTTCGATACTTTTTTGACTAACTTCATCAAATAATCTAATACTTTCAATTTCAGTATCAAAAAGCGAAATTCTAATGGGTTTTTCCATATTAATTGGCCAAATATCAAAAATATCGCCTCTAAAACTCAATTCACCTTTTTCACTAACAATATCAACTCTTTCATATCCCCATAAAATTAGCGTTTTTTTAAGTTCTTCAAGATTAACATCTTCTCCAAATTCTAAATCAATGGATTTATAATATTTTTTTACCGGCAATTTTTTCATAATTGTAGAAAAAGGAGAAACAAAACAAGCTTCTTCGTTATAATATTTAAAAAGAGCATTATTCAATTCAAATATGTCTTTTCTAAAACTTCTTAAATCATCTCCCAAAACGGCTCTAAAATCTGGAAAAACAGAAACAGGAATTTCAAGATATTTATAAAATTCTCCAACTTCCAATGCTTCTTTTAAATTCGAAGTAACTATGTTTCCTTTTTTTTCTCTTAAAAATTCATACACTTTAGCTTTCAAATTTGCACCTTTAAATCTTTATTTAAAACCGCATTAAACACCACTACTCTTCCACTTTAAAAACTTTTCAACTACACTAAAACTTCCAAAAACAAGCATAGGCTTTTTAATTTCCTTAAATTCTTCAACTTCAATTAAAAGTTGCCTAGCAACTTCTTTAATTTTTTCTTTCTTTTCGATTCGAGGATTATCAACCTCAATTAAATAAAGCTTGTTAATTTTTGGTTTCAAAATTTTTAAAATTTTTTCATAATCTTTATCCAAATAGGTATTGTAAACCAAATTCACTTTTTTAGGAAGGGACTTTAATATGCTTTTAGCCGCTAAAGGATTATGTCCAACATCTATCCACAAATCTTTTTCAATTTCTTCAAATCTTCCAGGAAGTACCAAGTCTTTAATATCTTTAGAATTAAATTCGATTCCTTCTTTTTTTAAAAAACTCATAGCAAGAAGATAATTATCAAATAAAAAATCGGCAAAGTTAAAATCTTTTTTTAATTCTTCAATTTCTTCAACATCAAAAAAATCTAAATAATAAAAAATTGGTAAAGTTGGTTTTAACATTTTTGCATATTCAAAAATAGAAACGCCATCAACTAAATTTACTTGTTTCCCAATAATTGCTTCATTTTTAATGGAATTTAATTTGGTTTTTCCAATTTCTTTAATACTATCCCCTAAAAAAGCCTGATGATCGTAATCTATAGTAGTTACAAGCGTAGTTTTTTGATCAAATACAGAAGTTGCATCAAACTCTCCGCCAAGCCCAGCTTCCATTATTACAAAATCAAGTCCTTCAAAAGCAAATGCCGAAAGTAAAGTAGTATATTCAAAATAACTAAGAGATTCGCTAATCTCTTTCCCCAATAAATTATAAACTCTCTCATGAATCTCTTGTAATTTCTCATCATTTATATAATTACCATTTATCCAAATCCTTTCATTAAATTTCATAATATGAGGAGAAGTATAATGACCCACGCTAAAACCCCTCTTTAAGAGAGTGTGGGCCAAAAATCTTCCAGTACTTCCTTTACCATTAGTTCCTATTATATGAATAATTGGCTTAATTTTTAATTTATCGGCAACTAAAGAAAACGCTTTTGGCATTCTTTCTAAATTAATTTCTTTATAAAAAAGAGGTTTTTTTTCTAAAAATTCAAAAACATTCATCTACTCTCCCGAACATCCATTTGCACACACTCTATTTCTTCCACTATTCTTGGCTTTATAGAGCCTTTCATCGGCTAATTCTAACAATTCTTTAGAAGAATTAACTTCTTTTCTTTCCGCAACTCCGCCAGAAACAGTTACCTTAATTCTTGTATTTTTATACATAAATTTCGTATTTTCAATAATTTCTCTAACTTTCTCAGCAAATTTAAAAGCACCTTTTTTATCGGTATTTGGCAAAATAGCTACAAATTCTTCTCCTCCAAATCTACCTATGGTATCAACATCTCTTATATATCTTTTAAGTAAAAGTCCGAGATTTTTTAAAATAATATCACCTGCCTCATGTCCATAAGTATCGTTTATGTTTTTAAAATGATCTATATCAAAAAATACTACGCTATAATTTGTCTTATATCTTTTAAAACTACTTTCTTGCTTTTTAAGCTCTTCCATAAGAGCCTTTTTATTGGCAATATTAGTTAAAAAATCCGTTTTTACTTCTTTATTTAGTTCTTGAACCTTATCTTCTAACATCTTAATTTTCTGTTTTAATTTTTCAATTTCTTCATCTTCTTTTTTCATATCATGAATAAACTCATCAAGCTCTTTATCCAAAGAAGTTGCAATTTTTAATAATTTATTTTTAACAGCTTCAAAATCAGTAGATTCCTCTATTCTCCAATTTTGAAGCTCAAGTTTTATACCTTTAACTTCACTTGCCGAAGAATCTGTTTTTTTTAAAACTTTCAATATTTTAATAGAAAGTCTCTCGGCAATTTTATCCAAATCTTTTAATTTCTTTTTAAGCTCTTCTTTATCAAGTTTAATTCTTTTATCCGTTAAAACTTTTAAATCTTGAGCAAAAGCTTTTGTTAAAACGATAGAAGGATCCTCTTTTAATTGTCTTTTAAGAGCGGCAATTTCATCACTCATAAAAGGTGCGTAACTTGGAGTTAAAGTATAAATTATTGCATCTACCAAATGAGAAAAATCCGGCTCTTCTTCAAGCTTTTGGATTAAAGCCTCAATTACTTCTAAAGCATCTTCACTTCTTATACCAGCAATTGCGGCCCCTTTTTTTACAACCGAATCGTCAAAATCATGTAAAAAGTCTATCCACTCTGTTCTTAATCTCTCCCACTCTTCTTTTGATAAATAAGGCTTTATAAAATCAAGATGTTTAAGAGCAATTTTTTTAGATTTTATAATTGGAAGAACGGCTATAACATCTAATGCTCTTTTTACATATAAAAAAAGATTTTCAATCGTTTCTTTTTCTTTAGTAATGTCTTCTCTATTTAGATAACTAATTAAAAAAACTACTAGCTCATCTAAATTTTTAATGTTATAAGTACTTGCTATAGCTCTATATTTAGCGTCAAGCTTTGATAAATACTTTGAAACTTTATTGCAATCTTCTATTAAAATCCCATATTGCTTTGCTAATTTACAAAAAACTTCTTCATATTCGCTTGGAGTAAAAATATATCCTTTATCTTTAAAATGATTTAAAGCCTTCTTTGCTATTTCTCTAATTGTCATATTTTACCCCATCTTTGGTAATTTGTGCAATTAATTTGTTCAAAGCATTCACGCTTGCTTGTTTATAAGCCTCAAATTTAATTTGATCATTCAACACTGAATCACTTGTAATTTTAAAATCATAATTACCACTAACGCTATATCTTCTTTTCTTGCCGTTTTTATCAATAAGAGTTACTCTTAAAGTCACTCTACTTCTATACAATATTGGATACCCGTTTTCATCGTAATCCAAAGGGGTTAAATTAGCAAAAGAAGTTTTAACATACATCGTAGCATCACAATTTTGATAACAAACGTTTTTTCCAAAAAGCGTATAAATCGCATCATTAACGGCATCTTTTAAAAAAATACTTTCTCTTGGATTTTCAATATCGATAGAAATCACCGGTTTTATTTCGTTTCCCAATATTTTATTTTGATAAATACTGCTTGGTTTATAACCACATCCTATAAAAAACAAAAAAAGAAAAAAAATTATTTTTGCAAATTTCAATTATTTACCCCTTTACTACGATATTAACAATCCTATTAGGCACTAAAATTTCCTTTACGATTTCTTTTGATTCGATATATTTTTTAACCGCTTCTTTTGCTATTTTTAAAATTTCTTCTTTACTTAAATCAGGGGATACGCTAATTTCGGCTCTTTTTTTACCATTAACTTGGACAGGATAGATTATTTCATCTTTTTTTAGAGCTTCTTTATCAATTTCAATTTCCTCAAAGTTTTTCCTATTAAACAATTCTTCGCTAATTTCGCTTGCAATATGAGGAATAATAGGCTCTAAAACGTTCATTAAAATCCAATATCCTTCTGTATATACGTCTTTATTATCGATTTTATTTAGGGCATTTAACGCTTCCATCGCACTTGCAATCAAAGTATTAAATGCAAATGTTTTTTCATATGTATCTTTGCTTCTTTTTAGTGTTTCATAAACTTTTCTTCTTGCTTCTTTCTCCTCTTTAGTAAGTTTAGAATGTTCAATTTTTGGTTTTTGATTGGTTTTATAACATTTAGAAGCGTTTTGATAAAGCCTATTTAAAAATCTATAAGCACCCTCAACCCCACTATCACTCCATTCAAGCTCTGCTTCAGGAGGAGCTGCAAAAAGAATAAAAAGTCTTGCCGTATCAGCTCCGTATTTATTTACAATTTCATCTGGATCAACTACATTCCCTTTTGACTTAGACATTTTAGCGCCATCTTTTAATACCATTCCCTGCGTTAAAAGTTTAGCAAAAGGCTCATCAATATCAAGATAACCAAGATCTCTCAAAGCTTTTGTAAAAAATCTCGCATACAACAAATGTAAAATAGCATGTTCAATTCCCCCAATATATTGATCTACCGGAGCCCAATAATCAACATCTTCCTTTCTAAACGGAACGTCTTTATACTTTTTAAAATCGGTAGTAAATCTAAACTGATACCAGCTACTCTCAACAAAAGTATCCATCGTATCAGTTTCTCTAATAGCCTCCCCTCCACATTTTGGACATTTCGTAAATTTCCAAGTAGGATGTTTCTCAAGCGGATTTCCACTTCCAGTAATTTCCACATCTTCAGGTAAAGTAATAGGCAAATTTTCTATTTTTTCAGGCACAATGCCACATTTTTCACACTTAACAAAAGGTATTGGAGCACCCCAATATCTTTGACGAGATATTCCCCAATCTCTTAAACGATAATTAGTAACTTTTTTACCAATTCCAAGTTCTTCAAATTTTTTAATAATAGCCTCTTTTGCTTCAGTATTTTTCATACCGCTAAATTCATCACTATTAATTAAAACTCCATCTCCGGTATAAGCTTTACTTTTATCAAGTTCACCATTTTCCGGTTTAATTACCCATTTAATAGGAAGATTAAATTTCTTTGCAAACTCAAAATCTCTCTCGTCATGAGCTGGAACAGCCATAACTGCTCCGCTTCCATAATCCATTAATACAAAGTTTGCCATCCATACTGGAATCTTTTCGCGAGTTAAAGGATGTATTACATCAATTCCAAGATATACACCATCTTTTTCCATTGCTTGTCTATCTTTTGGCAAAATACTTCTAATCTTTTTTACTCTCTTTTCTGTTTCTTCATCAAACAATTTATTCTCAAGCATATAATCTATTATAGGATGTTCTGGAGCCAAAGCTGAATAAGTTACTCCATAAATCGTATCTGGACGAGTAGTAAATACTTTATATCCTTCAAAAGCGTTATTCAATTTACTTTTACTTTCATCGCTCAATTTAAATTCAAATTCAAGCCCCGTTGATTTCCCAATCCAATTTTTTTGCATTGTAAGAACTTTATCAGGCCAATTGCCTTTTAATTTTTCGTCTATATCTTTTAAAAGCTCTTCAGCATACTTAGTAATTTTTATATACCACCCTGGAAGTTCTTTAATTTCAATAGGATTATCGCATCTCCAACAACATCCATCAATAACTTGTTCATTTGCCAAAACCGTATGACAAGTCTCACACCAGTTAACTTTTTGAGTACGCCTTTCAAGAAGCCCATTTTCATACATTTTAATAATAAATTCTTGCTCCCATCTCGTATATTCAGGATCGCTCGTTGCAAATTCACGTTCTTTAGAAAAACTAAGTCCAAGACGATTAAGCTCTTTTCTCATGTAATCAATATTTTCATAAGTCCACTTTTTTGGATGCACTCCATGTTTTATAGCAGCATTTTCTGCAGGCATTCCAAAACTATCCCATCCTATTGGATGAAGAACGTTATAACCTTTTTTTCTATAATATCTTGCAATCGCATCCCCAATCGTATAATTTCTCACATGCCCCATATGAATTCTACCGCTTGGATATGGAAACATTGAAAGAATATATTTTTTAGGAAGATTATGCTCTTCCTTTGGCTCAAAAGCTTTTTCTTCATCCCATTTCTTTTGCCACTTTATTTCAATATCTTGAGGATTATATTCTCTCATACTTTCTCCTTTTTTATTCCCAAGTATCTTTTGTTTTTGCAATTTCAATAAAACTAAGAATAGTTGTTACTATATTTGCAATCAACGCTCCAATTGCCATACCAACAGCAGCTTGAGTATTATGTTTTATAACCTCGTAAACAAATGCCGGAATTAAATGTAAATCCGCTACAAGACTTGCAGCAAAAAGTTCAGCCGCTACTATATTTCTAATTCCAATTTTAAGAAAAGTTGAAACCAAATTTAAACTTACGGCAATAAAAAGAGCTACAGAATTATGATCATACAAATACCCAGCAACGCTTGTAAGGCTCATTAATTGAAAAAAAACGTAAATTACTTTTCCCCAATCCATATTCTCTCCTTTTAAACAACTCCTCCCTCATACATTTGGCGAAGTCTTTCTTTTTCTTTTTTAATTCTTTCTTTCTCTGCAAGTTTTTTTCTAAAATCATCAACCTTAAACCCAAGCCAAATAAGAAGAGGAGATGCTATAAAAATTGAAGAATAAGTACCAACAATTATTCCAACAAGCAAAGTAAAACTAAACGGTTTTATAATCTCTCCTCCAAACAAAAACAGAGTAAATACCACAAAAAATGTTGTAAGAGAAGTCAAAACCGTCCTACTTAAAGTTTTCGAAATCGCTTCATTAATAATTTTTGCCAAATCATTTTCTCTTGAAGAAATTATTTGCTCTCTTATTCTATCAAAAACAACAATCGTATCATTCAAAGAATATCCCATTAATGTTAAAATCGCTGCCAAAACGTCTAAATTAAATTCGATATTAAAAGCGCTAACCGCCCCAAGAGAAATGATCGTATCGTGAAAAAGGGCAAGAACGGATGCTATAGCAAAACGCCACTCAAATCTAAAAGCAACATATATTAAAATCCCAGCAATTGCAAAAAAGAAAGCTTTTAAGCCTTTTTCTTTTAACTCGTTTCCTACTTTAGCCCCCACTATATCCACTCTTCTAATATCAACATTCCCAAGAGGTTCTAAAAGTTTTTTAATTTCCGCTCCTAACGATTTTTGAACATCCGAACTTACTTGAGTTACGTTTAATCTAATCAATATTTCATCATCACTTCCAAAAGTCGTAATATTTGCTCCCTTAAACTCTTTACTTACATATTTTCTTACATCCGCAATATCTACTGGCTTAGAAAATTTCACTTGAATTTCGATTCCGCCTTTAAAATCAATTCCCCAATTAAAACCTTTGGTAAAGATAGAAAAAAGACTAAGAAAAATTAAAATCAAAGAAATGGATATAAAAATATGTCTCTTTCCCATAAAGTCATAAATTTTATCTTGAGTAAAAAATTCCATTTTATTCCTTCATTCCAAAATCTTTTGGAGTAATTTTCTTACCGCTTGCTATTAAAAACTCCCAAATTCCGTGAGTCCCAAGAATTGCAGTAAGCATACTTGCTAAAATACCAATAGCCATAGTAATTGCAAAACCTTTAATAGTACCTGTCCCATAAGCAAAAAGAGCAATAGCTGCTATAAGCGTTGTAATGTTTGCATCCAAAATAGCGCTCATTGCGTTTTTATATCCACCTTCAATCGCTTGAACTATAGGCTTTCCTTCTCTAATTAATTCCCTAATTCTTTCGTTTATAATTACATTTGCATCAACGCTCATACCAACAGTTAAAACAATCCCCGCCATTCCAGGAAGAGTTAAAGTCGCTCCAAAAATAGCCATAATCGCCGTAATTAAAAAAAGATTGGTAATAAGGGCGATATCTGCAATAATCCCAGCCGTTTTATAATACCACGCCATAAAAATAACTACTATAATAAATCCAGAAATCAAAGCTATCATCGAATTTCTAATACTATCGGCTCCAAGACTAGCTCCAACGCTTCTTTGTTCAAGAAGTATTACAGGAGCTGGTAAAGAACCGCTTCTTAGAGCAATTGCCAAAATATGAGCTTCATCGGGAGTTGTTACGGTAATTTGACCACTTCCTCCACCAATTCTCTCTTGAATTACCGGAGCAGAATAAACCTTGTTATCAACTACAATTGCAAGTCTTTTCCCAACGTTTTTACCCGTTACATCTCCAAAAATTCTTGCTCCCTCACTATTTAAAGTAAAAAATATCGCAGGTTGATTTGTTTTTTGAGTAAATCCAACTGTTGCATCCGTTATCATGCTTCCATCAAGCACAGGAGGCGTTTTAAGAAGCCACATTCTTTTTGGATTGTTTTTATCTGGAAGCATTATATCGCCGTATTTTTCAGCTTCTTGTGGAGTAGTAACTTTATGTTCGTCATCTACTAAATACAATTCAAGATGCGCCGCTGAAGAAATTAGCTTTTTGATATTGTCTTTTTCCTTTTGAGTCTTAATTCCCGGAAGTTCTACTACGATTTTATCTTTCCCTTGTCTTGTTACGCTTGGTTCGGCTAAACCAAACGCATCAAGCCTACTTCTAATCGTTTGAATTGCAACTTTTATCGCATCTTCTTTTGTTTTCTTTATTTCTTCCTGAGTTAGTAAAACCTCATAGACATAACTTCCATTTTTTAATTTTTTAGAAAAAGTAATCCCTTTTATGGTTTTTAGTTCTTCATCCATTTTTTTAGCATCATCTTTATCAATAAGCTCAAAAACGATTTTATTGCCCTCAATTTTCAAATTATCTATAAAAAGTTCTTCTTTTTCGCTGATGTATTTAATTGTAGATGCAATACTCTTAAGCTTATTTTCAACTGCTTCGTTTTGTTTAACACCTAAAACTAAATACATTCCGCCTTGTAAATCAAGACCCAAATTAACTCTTGGTTTTCCGCCTATAAAAGAAGGTATGGTAAAAGCTATTCCAAAAATAGTAGCAAGAAGAAAAATAACTAAACGATAATTAAACCTTTTCATCGTTTAACTTTCTTGCTACGGCCGCTTTATCAATTTTAACTTCTACGTTATCCGCTATTTTCGCTCTAATAAAATCCGGTTCATTTTTTACCACCTCAGCAATAATCCCGCCAGTAGTTACGATTTTATCGCCTTTTTTTAGGGATTCTACCATCTGTTTATGTCTTTTTGCTTCTTTTTGTTGTGGTAAAATTACAAGAAAATAAAAAATTACAAACAAAATTATAAGAGGAAGTAATGATTGAATTAAACTTGGTTGCTGAACTTCAGCCGCGTATAAAAAATTCATGTTTATCCTTTTTTAAAAAGAATTTTAACACAAATTCATTAATTTCGGCAATTTTTTTATCGATTCCAATTTATTTATATCACATAAACGAAAATATTTTTATTCAATTTCTATGTGCTGTTTTTACAATTTTAGGTTTTTTCATTTTGATTAAAAAAAATACTCCCCTTTTTTCATTTGGTTCTTTTATTGGACTTTTTTGGTTTTGGTGGATATCACTTAGTTTCAAATACTACAATCTCACTTGGCTAATACCGATTGTAACAATTCTTATTGCCATGGGATATGGCTTAATTTTTAAATTCGCAGAAATTGCCATAAACTTTATTTCTCAAAAATTAAACAACTACTACGAATTTAACTGGGAAAAAACATTGCTTATAATTTTTATAGTATTTGGACTCGATTTTATAAAACCTTTTACTTTTGATTGGCTTAAATTCGATATTTTGTTTTTAACGTTTAATCATTATCTAAACAAATTCGTTTTTTTTATTTTTTTGTTTAGCTTTTTAATAAAAAGAACCTATTTTTTTTTAATACCGCTAATTCTCATAACCACCACTCTAAAACCTTTACCTTTGCCCAATATAAAAATAAAACTAATTTCAACGTACATACCTCAAGAAAAGAAATGGGATAAAAACTATATTTCAACACAAATTCAAAATAATCTCTCCTACATACAACAAGCAATAAAAGAAAAATACGAAGTAGTCGTTCTACCTGAATCGGCTTTTCCTTTGTTTCTCAATCTTCATCCAAAATTACTTCAAAAACTAAAAGAGTTATCACAAAAAATTACAATAATTACCGGAGCTCTTCATTACAAAAACAAAAATTTTTATAATTCCACTTATATTTTTAAAAAAGGAAAAATAAAAATTTTGGATAAACATTTACTCGTTCCTTTTGGAGAATATATACCTTTTCCAATTTTTCAAAAAGAAATTAATAAGATTTTTTTCAATGGAGCAAGCGATTATAAAACTTCTAAAGATTTTGGAGAATTTAAGATAAAAAATTATAAATTTTTAAACGCAATATGTTATGAAGCTACAATCGAAAAACTCTATCAAAAAAAACCAAAATATATAATAGCAATTAGCAACATGGCTTGGTTTTATCCATCAATCGCTCCTACTTTACAAAAACTTCTAATTAAATTTTATTCAGCAAAATATAAAAAAATAATTTTTCATTCCCTAAATTTTTATAAAAGCTATATAGTAAAAGGAGGAATATGAACATTTTTATTTCGGCAAACAATACTGAATGCGGAAAAACTTATACTATTTTAAAACTCATAAAACATTTAAGCTCTCTTGGATATAAAGTTGGAGTATTTAAACCTATAGAAACTGGAGTTAAAAATTATCCTCTCGATGGAAGGATGCTATTTGAAGAAGCAACAAAATACAACCCTCAACTAAAAAAATTATCAATAAACGATATTATCCCAAATCAGTTTTCTTTACCAGCCGCTCCGATAGTAGCTGGAGAAGTAGATTTTAAAAAAATAGAAAAAGCGTATAAAAAAATAAAGCCTCTTTGCGATATATTACTAATTGAAGGAGCCGGAGGAATACTTGTACCAGTAACAGAAAATTTTAAAATGATTGACTTTGTTAATTATTTTAATGCAAAGCTTCTCTTAGTCATTCGCTCAAATCTTGGATGTATCAACGACTTTTTGTTAAACAAATTTTATCTTGAAAGCAAAAAAATACCATTTACCTGGGCAATTAATTTAATTGATGAAAGCTACTTCAAAATAACGCATCCCTTTTTAAAAAGATTTAATCCTTTATTTATTCAAAAAGATTTAGATAAAATTGCCAAAAAACTTTTAGGAGAATAAATGGAAGAATTAGGACTTAAAACTCATCTTAAATTTAACCCAAAATTTGGAAGATTATTAGAAATAAGCGATGAAGGAGCAAAAGTAATTCTTGAAACTACCGAAGAAATGGCAGTAGATGAAGAAGGACTGGTTCATGGAGGATTTATTTTTGGCGCTGCAGACTTTTGCGCAATGGCAACTGTAAACGAACCATATGTAGTATTGGCAAGAGTAAGCAATTGCGAATTTTTAGCCCCTGTAGAAGTAGGTGATATAGTAGAATTTAATGGTAAAATACTTCTTAAAGACAAAAGAAAAGTAGATGTCTCAGTTGAAGGTTATTTAGAACAAATAAAAGTATTTGAAGGACTTTTTGGATGCGTAGTCCTTGACAAACACGTATTAAGCAAGAAAAAAGAAGAAGATAAAAAAACTAAATAGCTTTTTTAAATTTTTGATCTCTTTTAATCAATTTTTGAACTTCTTTTATGCTTTTTCCAATTTTTTTACTTTTTTCTTTAAAAAGAAAAGAAGCAAATTTAGTAGCTATTGTAAACAAATCATATTTATTTTGAAGCTCTTCTATAATTTTAATAGATTTAGCATCCGCTTCAATTTCTTTAAGAGCTCTTATAATTTTTTTAATTTCTATATCTTTAATATCTTCACTTGTTGGAATTTCTTTTAGAGTTAATTTTGCTACTTTTTTAATTTTATTTAAGACTCTAAATTCGTGAGGAGTAACAAGAGAAATTGCAATTCCTCTCTTACCGGCTCTTCCGGTTCTGCCGATTCTATGAACATAACTATCTACATCAAGAGGTAAATGATAATTAAAAACATGAGTTACATTATTAACATCAATTCCCCTTGCTACTACATCTGTAGCAACTAAAAACTCTACCTTATCATTTTTAAAAGCTTTAATAACTTCTTCTCTTTTTCTTTGAGCCATATCTCCATGAAGGGCTTTTGCGTTAAATCCCATGCCTTTTAAAAATTCAGAAACCTCATCTACATTTTTTTTAGTTCTACAAAAAATAATGGCTTTTTGAGGATTTTTATAATCAATTAATCTAACTAAAGCATCTTTTCTTTCATTTTCATCAATCACGTAAAAATATTCTTTAATATTTTTGTTTGTCATTTGCCCTCTAGCAACTTCAATAAATTCAGGATTTTTTAAAATTTGTTTTGAAAGTTCTTTTATAAGATTTGGCATTGTAGCCGAAAAAAGAAGCGTTTGTCTTTTATGTGGAATAAACTTAAAAATTTCTTTAATATCATCTAAAAAACCCATATCAAGCATTTCATCTGCTTCATCCAAAACCACATATTCAGGTTTAATTTCAATTTTTTTTGATTTTAATAAATCAAGAAGTCTTCCTGGAGTTGCTACAATAAATTGAGAATTTTTAATTTGTTTTATTTGTCTATTATAGCTACTTCCTCCATAAACCGTTGCCGTATGAATTTTAAGTTTTTTCCCAAACCTATAAATCTCTTCACTAATTTGTATGGCAAGCTCTCTTGTGGGAGTAATAATAAGAGCTTTTTGAGTAGGCTTAATTACACTTATAAGAGGCAATGCAAAAGCAGCTGTTTTTCCCGTTCCAGTTTGAGCTTGAGCTACTACATCTTTTCCTTCTAAAATTACAGGTATTGCCTCTTCTTGAATAGTAGATGGCTTTTCAAAGCCAATCTCCTTTAAAGTATCAATAATTTCTTTTTTTAAATTAAATTCGCTAAATTTCATTTTTTTCCTTTAAATTAAACAACAAAGTTTTAGTGACAGTAAAGCTTATAATTTAAAAAGGTATTTTTAAAATACGGAGGATACGGAATTACGACTGAAAAGAACTTAATTTCTCCCGGTTTTAAACCATCTGTTACGATATATCTAGTAGCTACAATGGTATTTGGTCTTTGTTTTTTTTCTTTACTACCAAATAGTTCAAGCCCTTTTGGTTTAAAAAATTGTCCTTTTTTAAATCCACCGCCCCATCCATTATTTACAAGCTTTATTTCAAGCTTACAATAATTTATTTTAAATTTACCAACGTTTTTAACTTTACCTTTTAAAACTAACGTTTCATTAATAAGCACTCTTCTTTGCTTAACGTCTAATAAAACCGCTTTTTTAGTATATTTTTCCAAAACAATAAGTCCAAGGATTGCTCCAAAAGAAGTAACCAAAAAAGAAGCAAATATCATACTTAAAAGTAACTTTACGCTATCTTTAGCGGCTTTAACGGAAAGAATCGTTAAAAATATAAACAAAATCAAAAAAAAGGCTATATCAAGCCAATGAAGATAAGTAAAATAAGGAAACCTCATTTTTTCCTATTCCTTTTTTCCTCAATTCCGCTAATTCCTTCTCTTCTTTTTAACTCTTCCAAAATAGCCTCTGGATGAATGTTTTTATAAGCCAAAGCTACTAAAACATGAAACGCCAAATCAGCCGCTTCATATATAATATCGTCTTTTTTGTTATCTTTTATAGCAAAACATAACTCTCCCGCTTCTTCAACAACTTTTTTAAGGATTGAATTTTCTCCTTTTTTGTATAAAGAAGCAACATAAGAAGTACTAGCATCAGCATTTTTTCTATCAAGCAAAGTATGATAGAGCTTATCGATAAAATTATACTCTATTTCTTTTTCTTTGTCCATAATAATTTCGTTCGTATCTAGTTTAGTAAAAAAGCAAGATTTTCTTCCTGTATGACAAGCAACTCCATTTTGCTTTACCTTAAGCAAAATCGTATCGTTATCGCAATCTACTAAAATCTCTTTAACTTCCTGAGTATTACCGCTACTTTCTCCTTTTTTCCAAATTTTATTTCTCGAGCGGGAAAAATAATGGGCAAAACCAGTACTTTTAGTTAATTCCAAAGCTTCTTTGTTCATATAAGCAAGCATCAAAACCTCATTTGTATCGACATCTTGAACAATAACGGGCACGAGACCCCCGTTTTTTTCAAAATCTATCATTTATTAACTCCTATCGCTTTTTTAGGCTCCTCTACATTCATCCAAAGATTTGGAACCACTCCCCCAGGCGTTAAGAAAATTTTTGCATTTGGATTATTTTTAAGAGCTTCGTTAAATTTACTTTGAACC
>JAMORJ010000104.1 GCA_027063595.1 Nautiliaceae bacterium
TTTATATTTTCGAGACAACTCTTTTATTAAATCTTCTAAAAGCTCACTATTAATTAGGGCTTCGGTTAAAGAATAAATATATTGTTTGTTTTTTTCATATTTTTCTTCATCTAGCAATTTTTGTTCCTTAATCCTATAAAGAATAGCATATTGTGGATTTTTTTGAGGTAATAAAAAATATCCTGTTGGTTTATAAGAGGTAAATAATTTGAATAAAAATTCTTGAGATAAGGCAATTGGAAGATTAATTTTTGAGGCATCGTATTTTGTTACAAAACCTATATCTTTCCCCTTAAAATTAGGCAATAATTCTTTTGCTTTTTGAACTAAAGCGTCTATAGTTTTTTGATTAAGCAAATCTTCCATAACTTTTGATTTTGCTTTTTCAAAAGGTAAAGGCTTTGGCTTGATTTCTTCTAAAAGTTTTGCGCTTATGTAAGCATTATCTATTACGGTTGGTTTTAAATATCCGTGAGAGATTAATTTTTGCATATTTTCAATATCTATAAGATTGTTGTTAATTGAAATAGTAGCTATTTTATAATCTCCTTTTGAATTTTTTAGCTTTTTATAAGCAATAATTGCTTCTTTTTTTAATTTTTTAGCTAAATAATCTCTTCTTACTTTTTCTTTTGCTTTTTCAAAACTTAAAATTTCTCCTTTATCGTTTTTATAATTTAACTTGTTTTGTTCATAAAAGTTTTTTAATTCACTTTCTTTTACCTCTTGATCCAAAGGAATTTTAATATACGCTACTTTATACATCTTAGAAGAGAGGTATTTGTTTTTGTTTTTTTGCCAAAATTTTTTTATTTCTTGTTCGTTTATTGTTACATTAATGTTATTTTTATTAATAATTTTAATTTCGATTTTATCAGCATTATAAAGAGCGCTTCCAATTGTTAAAAGTTCTGTATTAGAAGGTTTTAGATGTAAAAAAGTAAGCAATTTTTCTATTAAGAGCTGTTTTTTTAATTGTTCTTCAAATTCTTTTGCCGTTTGTCCCGTATTTTTTAAATATATTTTATATGTTTTTTCGTCTTTAAAATATTCAAGAATTTTTTTTGCTACATCTTCATCCGTAACTTTTAAATCTAAACTTTTTGCGTATTCTCTTAAAATAGCGCTCTCAATTGCTCTTTGTAAAGCCATTTTGTCAAGACCTAATTTTTTTGCGGTAGCTTCATCCAAATTTCCACCCATAGCTTTATTAAATTCTTCAAATAATTGATTATATGCCTGTTGAAAGTCTTTTATGCTAACTTTAGTATTTCCTACTTTTGCAATTTCATCCGCACTTCTTCCAAATTGAAATTGTCCCCATCCAACAAAGCCAGCTCCAATAAAAGCAATTGTAGCTATCCATATAGTAATTACTAACCATCGCCTATGAGTTTGCATCCATTCAATCATTAACTACCTTTAAACTTTTTGATATTATAATAAAAAAAAACCTCACAATAAAGGTATTTTTGATGAAAAATTACGAAATTATGCAAAAAGATTTAAAATATAATTGGCATCCATGCACTCAAATGAAAGACCACGAATTTTTACCTTTAATTCCGATTAAAAAAGGAGAAGGAGTATATTTGGAAGATTTTGAAGGTAATAAATATATCGATGCAATAAGTAGCTGGTGGGTAAATCTTTTTGGGCATAAGAATCCTTATATTAATAAAAAAATAAAAGAACAATTAGAAACTTTAGAACATGTTATTTTTGCTGGATTTACTCATGAGGGAGCTGTCAAACTTGGTGAGAGAATTTGTAAATTAACAAATTTCGATAAAGTATTTTATGCAGATAATGGAAGTAGTGCAGTTGAAATTGCAATTAAAATGAGTTTTCATTTTTGGAAAAACAACGGCTTAATTAGACCGCTTTTTTTTAGTTTGGAAAATTCCTATCACGGGGAAACTATAGGAGCATTAAGCGTTGGAGATGTTGGACTTTATAAAGATACTTATAAAGAAATTTTGATTAAAAATATAACAATTCCTATACCAAAAGATAAAAGCGTAGAAGAAGCTAAAAAAGCTTTAAAAAAAGCTAGAGAAGTTTTTGAAAGATATCATCAAAATGTAAGTGCGTTAATTATTGAGCCTCTTGTGCAATGTGCTGGATATATGAAAATGCATCATCCTATTTTTGTAAAAGGTCTTAGAGAACTTTGTAATGAATTTAATGTTCATTTGATAGCGGACGAAATTGCCGTTGGTTTTGGAAGAACTGGAAGCATGTTTGCTTGTAATCAAGCAAATGTTAAACCTGATTTTATGACTTTAAGCAAAGGTTTAACGGGAGGTTATTTGCCTCTTAGTTTAGTTTTAACTACAAATAAAATTTATCAAGCGTTTTATTGCGATTATAAAGAATTAAAAGCCTTTTTACATTCACATTCTTATACCGCAAATCCTTTAGCCATAGCAGCTGCTAATGCTACTTTGGATATTTTTGAAAAAGGTAAATTTAAAAACGAAATATTATTTTATGATGAAGAAGGGGAGAGCATAATTGAGCATAATAAAAAAACTTCGAATTATATTTGGGAGAAAATGCAACGATTTAAAGATTTAAAAAACGTAAAAGAGATAAGACAAACTGGAATGATTAGCGCAATTGAGATGATTGATTATCCATTTGAAAAAAGAATGGGATTAAAAGTATATGAATATGGTTTAAAAAATGGAGTTCTTCTTAGACCTTTGGGAAATGTGATTTATTTTATGCCGCCTTATATTATTAAAAAAGAAGAAATCGATAAAATGATAAATGTAGCTTTTGAAGCTATAAAGAGTTTAGAGTAATATTATTATGTAAAGTTTTATAAAAAATATCAAAAAACAATCTATACAATGGAGAAAAAAATGATTAATTTTAAAAAAGCATTAAAAAATTCATTACTAAATCCAATAAAGCATTTTAAACTCAGATATTTACCGCTTTTAATGGTATATTTTGCTTATGGTGCAAGTGGAATTAGTGGAGTAGCGGAAACATTTTGGGTAAAAGAACATTTAAAACTTTCGGCTGCTGCTTTAGTCAGTCTTGGAATATGGCTTAGTATTCCTTGGACAATTAAAATGGTTTTTGGACAACTTGTCGATAG
>JAMORJ010000105.1 GCA_027063595.1 Nautiliaceae bacterium
TGTATCTCAAACTCAAATTAGAAAATTTGCTTTAAGAACGGGAGATATTGTAACTGGTCAAATTAGACCACCTAAAGATCAAGAAAAATATTATGCACTTTTGAAAATTGAAGCTGTAAACTATTTACCTCCCGAAGAAGCAAAAAAAAGACCTCTATTTGATAATTTAACTCCTTTGTATCCAAACGAAAAATTAAAACTTGAATATGATCCTACTAAATTAACCGGAAGAGTTCTTGATCTTTTTGCTCCGATTGGAAAAGGACAAAGAGGATTAATAGTTGCTCCTCCAAGAAGCGGAAAAACCGTGCTTCTTAAAGAGATAGCTCACGGTATTACTCAAAATCATCCAGAAGTAGAACTTATGGTTCTTTTAATTGACGAAAGACCCGAAGAAGTTACAGATATGCAAAGAAGCGTAAAGGGTGAAGTGTATAGCTCTACTTTTGATAAACCGGCTCAAAATCACGTAAGAGTAGCAGAGCTTGTAATAGAAAAAGCTAAAAGAATGGTTGAGATGGGAAAAGACGTAGTAATTCTACTAGATTCAATTACGAGACTTGCAAGAGCTTATAATACCGTAACTCCGGCAAGTGGGAAAGTTTTAAGTGGAGGGGTTGATGCAAATGCTCTTCATAAGCCAAAAAGATTTTTTGGAGCGGCAAGAAATATAGAAGAAGGCGGAAGCTTAACCATTATAGCAACGGCTCTTATTGATACGGGAAGTAAAATGGATGAAGTTATTTTTGAAGAATTTAAGGGAACCGGTAATATGGAGGCTGTATTAAGTAGAAGAATTGCAGATAGAAGAATTTATCCGGCAATTGATTTGTTAAAATCTGGAACGAGAAAAGAAGAGCTTTTATTAACTCCAGAAGAGCTTGCAAAAGTTTGGGCAATTAGAAACATTATTAGTGAGATGGATGAAATTGAAGCGTTAAAACTTCTTTATTCTAAAATGTTAAAAACTAAAAATAACAAAGAATTTTTAAACGCCATTAATGAATAGATGTGGGATTTTTGATAGCGGAGTTGGAGGATTAAGCGTAGCAAAAGAGATTTTAAAAGCTAAACTTTTTGATGAAATAATTTATTTTGGAGATACGGCAAGAGTTCCTTATGGAAATAAGAACGAAAGTACAATTATTAGATATTCTCTTGAAGCGCTTGAGTTTTTAAAAAATTTCGATATTAATTTCTTAGTAGTTGCTTGTAATTCTGCAAGTTCCGTAGCAATAGAAGAGCTTAGAAAGGAAGCTTCTTTTCCCGTGGTTGGGGTTATTGAAGCCGGTATAAAAGCGATTGAAAACGAAAATAGAAATTCAAATATCTTGCTAATTGGAACTAAAAGAACCATTGAATCAAATAAATATCAATTTCTTCTTAAAAAAATGGGATTTAAAAATATAGTTTCAATTTCAACTCCTCTTTTTGTTCCATTAGTTGAAGAGGGGATAGTTGAAGGCAAAATTATAGATGATGTATTTGATTTATATTTTGGAAAACTTAATAGAGAAAAAATTGATATCGTAATTCTTGGGTGTACCCATTATCCGTTTTTGTCTTCTTCTTTACAAAAATATTTTTTTAACGCAAAACTTATTCATTCCGGGCAAGCAATAGTTGAGTTATTAAAAAAAGATTATGGATTAAAAGAAGTAAATAACACTACAATCAAATTATTTGCAAGCGATAATCCTAAAGCTTTAAAAGATTTTGCAAATAAAATTTTGTAAAAATAAAAAGGAGAAAGGATGAAAAAGGGGGTGAGGAATTATAAAAGAGCAACATTAATGTTACATTAATTTTTAATATTTTTAACAAAAATACTACAATAAGCTTTTAACGTATTTTATTAGTTCTTCTTCATCTTCGTATCTTGCTTCGTTGTTTTCGATTTTGTATGGATAATAGGTAACTTCTGAGAGATGAATTTTTCTAAGTTTTTTTAGAAAGTTTTTATTCATTCTAAATGCTCCAATTTCGATATTTTGGATTTTTGAGAGGTTTACATTTTCTTTTAGGTATTTTATGAAATTTTTGTAAACTTCTTTGAAATTGTCTATTTTAATAATCGGATCGATTGCTATTTCTACTTTATATCCTTTGTTAAGAGCAATATTTAAGGCTTTTATTCTTTTTTCTAAAGAAGGTGCTTTTTTTTCGAATTTTGTAATTTCTACTGGGGAGAGGGAAAAATTTAAAATAAAATTTTTTGGAGGATTGTTAGGAAGTTTATCGGTATTTGCCGATTTTGTGCGGCTTTCGATTAATAAATCGCTTTTTTCTCTAGCTAAGTTTATCCATGCTTTATGAAAAGGATAGATTCCTTCAAAAGCTAAGAGATCTGTTTCATAACTTATGGCTAAAAAAGAGTTTTTTAAAGTATTTGCTTTGTTTATAAAGTCTTCTTCGTTTACAAAAATTACTGGATAACCGCTTGGATAAATTCCGCCAAGGTAACAATATTCGCAATTATATATACAACCAAGAATTTGTGTTGAATAGTAAAAATTTTGATATCCTCTATTATTACAGAATTTGCTTCCTTTATATAAAAATGTATTTTCTTTAACTGCTAGGATAAGCCGATTTTGAGACTTTTGATAATTAAAATTTTGATGAGCTCTATTGAAAATATCTTTATAGTGATTTATTTTTATTAATTTAGGATTAAATTTTGCTATAATGTGTTTAGATAAAGGATAATTTATTGCATTTTTTTCGATATAGATTGTCAATTTAATCCTTTTTATTGAAATTTTATCAAAAGGCAAAAAATGAGAAAATTTTTAATATGGCTATTTTTTCTCTCGTTGTTAAAAGCCGATATTTCGATTCCTTGTGGTGTATTTCCTTCTGCTATAAATGCAAAAGGGAATGTAGCAAGAGTAAAAGTATGTGGAAGCGATAATGTAAGAGCAAGTAGTATAGATCTTTTTTCAAGATGTAGCGTTGATAAAAGTTGTAGTAATTTAAGCAAATGTAAATTATATTCTTATGATAAAACAATAGATATAGATTTTATCGAATCGAAAAAAACTACAAATTTTATATGTAGTAATAAAAGTGATGGATGTGTTTTAGATAAAAACGATTATAAAGA
>JAMORJ010000106.1 GCA_027063595.1 Nautiliaceae bacterium
AAGGCGCAAGAATAAACGATGTAAGCGAACTTTTAGGACATGAATTTATTTCTACTACTCAAATTTACACCAAACTTAATAATTCTCTAAAATTAAAAAATTACTTAAAAGCGCATCCGCTATGTGGTTTATAAAAAGAAATTTTATTTCATTTATTGAAGAAGAGAAATTTAAGCTTTTAAAAGAAGTTTTTAAAAAAGACAAAATAATAGAAAAAGAAACAAAAGAATTTGAAAAAAAAGAAGAGTTAGATTCTTTTGTAAAAGAAGAATTAGACGAAATTCCCCAAACTTATATTTCTACAATTACTTTCACCTTAAACCAAGGCGTAATGGATAGCTGCTCTAAACAAAAATATTTAGAACACGAAATAGATTACGACAACGTCAAAATAGTATGTCTTGGAAATTATTCTTTTTATATCTCTTTATTTGACTTACAAAAAATCAGAAAAGATTATCCTTATTTAGACTTCATTTATCCTCCATTCGCTATTATTGACTATTTGGCAAAAGAAAAAGAAAATATATTTTACGTATTAATTTTTGAGAAGTACTTAGTCGTTTTAGCATACGAAAAATGGATACCTATCTTTAGCGATATAATAGAAACAAAAGAGAGTGAAGAAAATTTAGAAAACGTCGAAGACATAGAAGATATAGAAGATATAGAAGAAATTGACACAATTGATGATCTTAGCGAAGATATCACAGAAGATATTGATGCAATTGACGAAGAAGAATTAGAAGAAAAATTAGAAGAAATAGAAAACAAAGCAACAGGAATTGAAGCTAAAATATTACAATTCATCCAAGATTCATTAAAAGAATATTATGCTAATTATAGTTCCGATTTTATAGAAAAAATAATACTTTTTGATACCATTGGAATCGACGAAAAAATTGCTAACATAATAGAAGAAGAAGTTTTAATTGAATGTACCTACAAAAAAATAGACGCTTTAGAAATTATAAATAGGATAAGCCGTGAAAGCGTATTATAGTTTTATAAAACCTAAAAAAAAGCCTCTTTTTAAAGAAGATACTAAACTGTGGCTTATCTTTATTTCCATTTCAATGTTTCTATATCTTTCTTTTGGCGCATTTTTACTAATAAAAGCTTATATATTTAAAAAAGAAACAAACGAATTAAAACAGCAAATAATATCATTAAACGAACAAATTAAAGAACTAAACCTTCAAAAAGAATTTATTTTAAAACAAGAAACTATTTATACAGACATAATGACAAAAAACCAATTGGTAAAACAACAAATAAGAAATCTGCTTGATTTAATTCCAGATCCTATTACCCTTGAAAAATTTTACATTGACCACAATAAGCTCATAATTTATGGAATAACTCCTACAAAAGATGTATACAATTTATTAATGCTCCCACCTCTTGAATCGATTTTTGATAAAACAACTACATATTTTTACGAACTACCTAACGGCTGGTATAGATTTAAATCAATAAATTATCTAAAGAGCGAAAATGAAAAAGATTAAAATTCCTCAAATAAAAATACCAAAAATAAAAATTTATGGAATTGATGTTATAAAAAACTTTTTGTTTCTTACACTATTTATATTTTTAACGCTTTTAATGATTGCTTTTATAATAGCTCCATCTATCAAATACTTTAAAAAGAATCAAAAAACATATTACGAAACGAAAAATGAATTCTTGCAAACAAAAGCAATTTACGATAGAACTTTAAAATCTCTTAATCAATTAAAAAGAAAAGATGCTAAAATCATAGCAGCTTTTAGAAGAGAATTCGATAAAAAAAATTTTATAAACTTTGCCTCTAAATTCATGAAAGTCACAAATATAGAAAAAAACGAAACAAAAATTTATAAAAACGACTTTTTAACTACTATTTATTTCGTAAACGCTCTAATAAAATCACCTAAAAACTTTTACGACTTTATTGACGCTTTAAAAAATTATAAATACATATTAAAAGTTTATTTTCCAATCAATTTTGAAAAAAACGGTAATCTAATAGATTTAAAATTAAAAATAGAACACTACCGACTTAAAAATCTAAAAGCATTAAAAGCGGAAGTAAAAGCCCACTGAAAATTATATCCTCCAAGCTCCCCTGTAACATTTAACACTTCCCCTATAAAAAAAATATTTTTATTAAACTTACTTCTCATAAATTCATCAATTTCGTTTGTATCAACTCCTCCTTTTGTAACTTCCGCTTTTTCAAATCCAAAAGTCCCAGCAGGCGCAAATTCATAGCAATTTATTTTTTTTAATTTCTCAAATTCGCTTTTTCTTAAAAATTTTACCTTTTTATCATCAACGCCAATAACCTTTAAAAACTCCTTTACAAATCTTTTAGGCAAAGGAAGTTGAGTAGATATTATTCTCTCTTTATTTTTTAAAAACTTATCAACCTTTCTTCCAGCTAAAAAATCTACTTTTATTTTTCCTCTCTCCCACCATAAAGAAGCATTTAAAATAGCAGGTCCCGTAATACCTCTATGAGAAAACAAAACATTATCCCTAAATTTTTTATTTTCAACATATACTTCGCTAAAAACAGAAATACCGCTAAGTTTTTTAAACCAAAATTCCTCTTTTTGAACCGTAAATCCTACTAAAGCTGGTTTAAGAGAAATTATATTATGCCCCATTTTTTTAGCTATTTCATATCCAATTCCACTTGCCCCAAGACTTTTAAAACTTATTCCTCCGGTTGAAACGATTATGTTTTTGGCTTTAAACTCGCCTTTATCAGTAATTACTTTATTTTCTTCCACATCTAAAATTTCGGTATTTAACAACACGTTTTTAACTTTTTTTTTAAAAAAATTAAGCAAAACTTTAGAAGAAGAAAAAAAATATTGATTTGGTTTTAATTCCTGAACCTTAAGATTATTTTTTTTTAACCACTTTAGCAAATCTTGATTGTTAAAATTTTGAAAAGCTCTTTTAATAAAATCATGATCCCCTTTATAATTACTAGGATTTACAAATTTATTTGTAATATTACATTTCCCTCCACCGCTAATTTTTATTTTTTTTCCAATTTCATTATTATGTTCTATTAC
>JAMORJ010000107.1 GCA_027063595.1 Nautiliaceae bacterium
TATATGTTTTATAGATACTACTTATTTAGATGTTTTAAAAAATCATTTTAATCCTTTTAAAAGAGGTATAGTTGTAGATGTTAGGGGTAGAAAAATAGGAGAACATAAAGGATATGCTAACTATACAATAGGTCAAAGAAAAGGGTTTAGGCTTTTTAAATCTCATAAGCCTCAATATGTAATAGGGATTGATGCAAAGAAAAATATTTTAATTGTTGGAGATAAAGAGGATTTGGCAAAACGAAATATTTTTTTAAAAGGGGTAAATTTATTTATTGACGAAAAAGAATTTTTGGCTGAATGTAAAGTAAGATATAGAGCTCCTAAAATTCCGGGAATTGTTAGAATGGAGAGTAAAACAAAAGCTATTGTTAGGTTAAAAGAGGGAGCTATTGGAGTTGCAAAAGGTCAAGCTTGTGTATTTTATGAAGGTGAAAAACTTCTTGGAGGAGGATGGATAAGGGGGGCGAAAAAATAAAGTAAAATTTGATAACATTTCATTAATAAAACAAAGGAGACATGAAATGAAAGTTAAACTTTTTAGCGGAAGCGCAAATCCAAAATTAGCTGAAGATATTGCTTATTATTTCGATAAACCTCTTAGTAAAATTACTGTTAATAGATTTAGTGATGGAGAAATTAATGTTCAAATTGGAGAAAGTGTAAGGGGAGTTGATTGTTTTATTATTCAGCCTACTTGTGCTCCTGCAAATGATAATTTAATGGAACTTTTAATTATTACGGATGCGATGAGAAGGGCAAGCGCTAAAAGTATTACAGCGGTAGTTCCTTATTTTGGATACGCTAGACAGGATAGAAAAGCGGCTCCTAGGGTTCCTATTACCGCAAAACTTGTAGCTAACATGATGGAAAAAGCTGGTATCGATAGGGTAGTTACTTTAGATTTACACGCAGGGCAAATTCAAGGTTTTTTTGATATTCCAGTGGATAATCTTTATGGAAGTATTTTATTTTTTGATTATTTTAAAGAAATGAATCTTGAAAATCCAATTATAGCTTCTCCTGACATTGGAGGAGTTGCAAGAGCAAGATATTTTGCAAGTAAACTGGGACTTGATATGGTAATTGTTGATAAAAGAAGAGAAAGAGCAAATGTAAGCGAAGTTATGAATATTATTGGTGATGTTGAAGGAAAAGATGTTATTTTAATTGACGATATGGTCGATACGGCTGGGACTATGGTAAAAGCGGCAAAAGCGCTTAAGGAAAAAGGAGCAAATTCAGTTAGGGCTTTTGCAACTCATGGAGTTTTATCAGGTCCTGCGATTGAGAGAATAAAAGATTCGGTATTGGAAGAACTTATTATTACCGATACCATTCCGTTTGATAAAGAATGTAACAAAATAAAAGTGTTAAAAACAGGAAAACTTTTTGCTGAGGTGATTAGAAGAATAGTTTATAACGAAAGTATTAATAAGCTTTTTGATTAATGAAAACTATCTCTTCTATTTCCGCCGCTTCTTTAGAGGTTAAAAAATCGAAATTTCATTCTTTCCTTGTTCCTTTTTGCGACTTTGAAAAGACTTTAGACGATTTGAAAAAAAGGCACCCAAAAGCAAATCATTTCGTGAGCGCTTTTAGATATTTAAATGAAAACAATCAAATTATTGAGGGTTCATCCGATGATGGAGAACCAAGAGGTAGTGCTGGAAGGCCTACTTTAAAAGTGCTTGAGGGAAACGATTTAATAAATGTTGGAATTATTACCGTTAGATATTTTGGTGGGATTTTGCTTGGAATTGGAGGGCTTGTTAAGGCTTATAGCGATGTAGCAAATTTAGCAATTAAAAACGCTAATCTTATTGAGTTTGAAAGAGTTTTTGAATATACTTTTGAAGTTGATTATAACAAAACAAGAGAAATTGAGTATTTAATAAAAAAAGAAGATATATTTGTTGTAAATAGAAGTTTTGGAAGTAATGGTATTGAGTATGTTGTAAGAGATGGTATTAGCAAGATAAAAAAAATTAAGGAGATTTTATGAAAAAATTTTTATCCATTTTACTTTTATTTTCAAGTTTGCTTTTTGGAGTTTCTACGGAAAATATTTTGGCGTTAAGTTGGGAGAATAGTTTTTGTAAAGTAAATCCAAGAGATAAAGCGTGTAGAATGAGAAAGCCAACAGATTATTCTTTAACTCATTTTGTGCTTCACGGACTTTGGCCTAAGAAAAAAAATTTTTGTCATAGCAAATATAAATTTCATATTTCTCCAATGCTTTGGAAAGTATTAAAAAAATATATGCCAGCGGCTGATTATCTTGCAAAACACGAATGGAGAAAGCATGGGACTTGTTTTGGAACCGACGCTGAAACATATTTTTTAACGGCAATTAAACTTACTCAGGAATTTAACGAAAGTCCTTTTTTAAGATTTGTTAGAATGCATATGGATGAGTATGTAAGTTTGGCAAGAATTAGGTTCGTTTTTGGAGGAGCTTTTGGAGAGAAAAACAAAAGAAAATTTCAGCTTGTTTGTAAAAGAAAAAATGGAGTAGTATATATTACTGAAATTAGACTTAATTTAAAAGGGGATCCTACAAAAAAAGATTTGCAAGAGCTTTTGGATAATGCAGAGCCTATGATTGGTGTAAAACAATGCCAAGGGGGGATCTTTGCATCTCCTTAGGTTTGTTTTTTTACAATTCTTTTTGTGAAGATTTTTAAAACCATTTCGATTAAAAAAGATATTAAAAAAGCGCCAATTAAGTAAATTATAATTTTTTCGTTTTTGCTGGAATAATAATAAATACTAACTATGCTAATAAAACTCATTAATAAAAAGGCTAAAAAAATTAAAAATTTGTTTGCTTTGGTTTGATTTGTTAATTTTAAATGACCTAAATGTACGAGGGCTTGAATTATTAAGACGTTTAAAGCAGCAACTGTAGTGATTTCGTTTAAGTTTAAAAATATAATCATTGGAATAATTAAAATAGCCGAAATTATTAATCCTTCATATGAATGCCAAACGTTATATTCGTAAATTGCTGGTAATTCTCCTTTTTTTGCTAGT
>JAMORJ010000108.1 GCA_027063595.1 Nautiliaceae bacterium
TAAAACTTGAATCTTGAAAATCTCTCATTGCTTTTCTGGATTTTAATATCTTACTAACGTCATTGTTTACCGCATCTTCATCAACATTTACCCTAAGAGTTACATGCCAATAAGGTCCTTCTTTATATCTATCCACTTCCTTAAAACTTCTAATATAACCATTCGTATTGGAAACAATCTTATCAAGATACATTTTCCCATTTTTAACAATGGAATTTGATTTGATACTCGCTCCCATAACAGCTTCTACTGCACTTCTTAAAGCATCTTCCCTTGCTTGATTTACAGTAACCCCAGTTCCTGTTACCGTTACAGTTTTTGCAAATACAAACACTCCAATTAAAAACATTAATATTCTTCTCATCATTCAGCCTTTCTTAAAATATATCCTTCTTTTGCTTTTCCCCTAAAAACGGCAACTGAAAATTTAGGAGTAACTCTAATTATCTTAGCAATTCCAACTTTTTTTTCTTCATAACCTAAAAATTCTTTCGTATAAGGATCATAAAGAGGTTTTTTAGCCGAAAAGATATATAAAATATCTCCTTTTTTTAAAACTCCTTTGCCGTAATTTATTATTATTCTTTTATCATCCACTTTTACAATTCTAGGAGGATAAATATTAAATATCATATCATCGATTATTCTTTTAGCCGCTATTTCAAAAAGAGATTGCTTATCTTTAGCTTCAATTTCAAAACTATTTGCCCACTTTAAAATTCCTCTTACGCTATCAAAAATTTTATATTCAACTTTCATTTTATATTTAACTACTCTTTTTACCCTATCCAACAAAGGTAACTTTTCATATCTAACATCTTTAGATAAGTTTATTCTTCCAACTAAAATATAATCGCTTCCTATTCTTTTTTGAAGCTTAATTATTTCTTCTTTTCTTGTCGTAGGTTTTAACCAAAAAAGATTTTCCAAATCCAAAACGCTACTATCCAATCTATCAATTACATTAAATTTCCTTGTTTGAGACAATTTCTCCAACAAGAATCTACTAAATTCCAAATTATCATCTCCGATAAAAGGAAAAAATGCTATTGCTTTTCTTGAGTTTAAATATCCGCTATCTTTATAAGCATTAAAACATACCTTTAAAACTACCCTATATCCATTTCCAACTCTAGCTTCATCAAGAATTCTAAAACTCTTTATAACCCCTCCCGTAGAAGAAATTATTTTATTTGAATATTCGTCTTTTAAATAATTTACTTCCTTATCGTTTAAATATACATTATTTATTTTTCTTTTTAATACTTGAACTTGAGCAATAGAAAGACCTCTATACTCAGAAATAGCCAAAACTAAAGCGTTTTTTATAGCCTCGTTTTTATTTATTCCATCCGCGGCTACTTTTAAACACTCATTTACTATCTTTGCGTGTAAAAATACAGCTATTAAAATTAATAAAAACCTCATCCCATTTCCTTAAAAATCGTTAATTACTTCTGGAACTTTTTCTTCAAATTCTTGAGATTCAATAGCGGAATTAACTTTTTTGGATACATTATTTTTTAAGTTCATATGAGGTTTATTCATGTTTTTAAGATTCTCATAAACAGAATATTTCCACACCACAATAGCTCCTACTAAAGGAACAGAAGTATTTTCGTTAACTTTTAAATTATAAGAATATCTCTTAGCTACATAACTTCCTCTTAAATCTAAAGAAGCTTTTACTTTTGTAGTTTCAAATGTTTTTTTAATTATACTTTGAATATCTTTAATTTGAGGCTCTTCGTCTGAATTTACTACTTTTTGAGCATACTCACTTACGATGTCTCCAGTTATAGTTTTAAAATTCCTGCTCAAAAATCCATTTGTAAACAAAGCAATTTGCGCATTAGCTTGAGAAATAGCTCTTTTATAAGCAACATTTCTTAACATATCGTTTTTATATCTACTATGAGATTTTTGATATCCGCTTATTCCATAAGAAACAATTACAGGATATCCATCTTTATCAAACGCTATTCTTGTTCCAAGTTTTGAAATCAATTCTTTTGGAGTTCCATTTAAATAAAAATCTATATCGCTTTTCATTTTTAAATTAATAGGTTGTTTTCTTGCTATAGCGTTTGCTATTTGAACGGTAATTGGCGTTCTTTTTGCAATCACTCCAACAGTTGCGTATCCATCGTCATCCAAAATCCATTTAGATCTAACTACGATAACCCCTCTTATATCTCCCATTGTTTTATTCAATACATTTTGAATAAATTTATTTTTAAACAATTCTTTTTTTTCAACCGGATTTAATTTCTCAAGTTGTTCTTTACTTACTCCAAGTTTCATTAAGGCTTCATCAAGCTTTTTATCACCTAAAAGTAAAAGTTTATTCATTAAAGTTTTAATTTTAGCCCCAAACCCAGTTCCAACATTTTGATTATCGTTAAATTCTAAAGCGTTATCAGATTGATCAATACCAAGCTCCTGTGCCTGATCTACCAAATTTTTCCCATATAAACTCATAGCGCATTGACCTAAAATATCTAAATACGCTTTTTGATATGCGTTATTTAAAGCCTCAGCAAAGTTTTTACTTGTTACGGGAACGACCGTAGTCATTGCTGAAAAAAAATACATTTTATTTCCATATTCTCCTATTCCAGGTATTCTTGGATCCGTTTTTATTACCTCTTCTTTCCACTCCTCAATTCTATCCATCGAATTGGCAAATGCAAAAATTGCAATTAATATAAATAAAAAAATCTTTTTCATCTTTTCTCCTTTCTACCATAATTTTTTAATTTTAACATTTTTATAATAAAATTCTAAAATTTCCCTGTATCCATACCCTTCTTTTGCCATAGCTTCCGCTCCCCATTGAGAATATCCTACGCCATGTCCATATCCTCCTCCCTTAAAAATAAAATAATTTCCATCTTTTTCAATTTCCGTTAACAAAATATCATACAACTTAGCCGCTCTTCTTAAAGAAGTATAAGTTTTTAATATTTTAACACCTTTTGAAGAATAAACTTTTATTTTTACAATTCTTCCGCTTTTTACCCTCTTATAAGGAACGATTTTAGAAATTTTTCCTAAATTCAGTCCCATTTTTTTGAAACTATTTTCCAAATCTTTTACGCTAACTTTTTTTACCCATTTTCCTCTTGGCATTTTTACAGAAAACTCATCTTTGTGAGAATATAAATAAGGAAACTCAACGCCAAATATTTCTTTTGAGCTTGAACTTCTCCATCCTACGTTTGCACAAAACTGAGATAAAATAACTTTATTATCATAAGTTAAAATTTCACCTTTTGTTTCTTCAACGGCTTTTATAGATTTTTTCGTAACAGTTTCAATACCTTTATATACTTGATCGAAAGTATCATCTCTTACATCATACAACCAATTTTTTCTAACTTTAGTCTGATAAAGAACAAATGTTCTTGAAGCAACTGCTTGAGACTTTAACGCCTCCAAGTCCCAGCTATTTAAAGATTCGCTTGTTACTACAGAATACAAATATTGATCTATTGGAACTAAATTGATTAAATATATTTTTCCATCTTTATAAACTAATTTAAAATCGCCTTCATATTTCCTGTTTTCTTCTTCTACAAAAGAAGCTTTTTGGGATTTTACAAAAAAATTTCTTTTACATATTCCGTTACAACAAATTTTATATCCTCTAACTTTACAATTCAAATGAGAAACAAATTCTCTATCTACAAAAAAAGCTCCTCTAAGCGATACTTTTTTGGATTTAAGTAAAAGAACTCTTATTTTAGGCTTTTCTTCTTTTATTGCCAAAGTTTTGGCATGAAATGGAGTTTTTTTTATTCTTTTGTAAAAAAATTTAGCCTGAAAAGAAAATCTTCCATCTGGATATTTTAAAAGATACTCCCTAAAAATATCTTTAGCATAAGAAGCATTAAAATCTTTTGCTATCATTGCTGAAAAAAACAAAGCGTATTCGCTATTTTTTACATTCTTAAATTTTTTATACGAAGAATAAAGCACTTCAAAAGCATCTCTTGGTTTCAACAAATACATATACAAAACATTGGCTTTTTTTATCTGAGCCTCCAATTTCACAAAATCGGAAGAAGAACTTACATAAGCACTATCGTAATTATCTATTGCTTCTAAATATCTACCCTTATCTACGTACAAATCCCCAACATTAATTAAATATCGAGAATACAATTCACTTGAATAAACAAATACAAAACTTATCAACAACAAAATATATTTCATCATTTATCCATTACAAAAACTATTCTCGCTTTTTGTAAAAAAGCGTTTTTTTCATTAGAAGAAGAAATTAAATCTGCATCTTTTTTGGAAATTTCAACATCCGTTTTATTTAACACCCTAAGAGGTTTAACAATACAAGGCGAATAACTATGATAAGAATCCAAAATCGCTTTCGCTTTATTTATAGAATTTGTAAAAGAAGCCAATCCTCTTTGAATAATCACAGATTGAGGAACTTTTGTTGGATCATAAATTATTTCGTTTTTATAAAAAATTTTATTAATAATAGCAGGTTCAAAATCCTTACCTCTTACATCAATTATCAGCCCATCGCAAGTTTTTTCAATTTTAATTTTTGAAGGAGTATATAAATTTTTAAATTTTAATTTTTTATTTTTTACAATAACCGCAGCTAATTTATTGTAATTTATAGCCATAGTAACTTTAGCATATCTTTTATCATAATCATACTCGGTTTTTATAACTTTTGCGTTTTTTAACAAACCTTGCACTCTAGTTCTTATAGTATCATCTTCAAGCATTGCATCTTTTACAGTAGTAGTAGAATCAATCTTTACATTAGAAATTTGCTCAAGCAATTGTCTTTGAGCATCAAGCTTTGCAGCTATATAAGCAGCCCTTGGAGGTTGATTTTCGGCAGAATATCCAGTTGCTATAAAAGTTTTTGCAAATAAAAAAACATTTAATAAAAAAATTATACCCCATTTCATCCTTTATCCTTAATGCTTTTATAAAATTTCATTATTTTTTCTTTAGCGTCATCAAAAACAATTTTATCAAAAATTTCCTCTTGTTTTTGTTTAGGCAATTTAGAAATTTCCACTAATTCTTCTTTCAATTTATCAAACTCCTTAGAAGCATAAACCTTCATTAAAATTAAAGCCACATCTTCTGAGGTAATTTTTTTCTTTTTGTTTTTTAAATAAAAGATAGCCAAAATAATTAAAAACAAACAAAAATAAATTATAAAACTAATTTTCCAGAATTTATCGAAAGTTAAAGATTGTAAATCCATAAAAGAAGGATTAATCAAAAGCAAAACAAAAATAACTACAATGGTAAAAACCAAAGCCAAAGTCATAATTATTAACAAATTAATAAAATAACACATAACATTACTAAGCCAATACTTAAACTTCTGAATTAAATCGTTTTTGTTAATAATGCCAAAAACATAATCTTTAATCTCTTTTTTTTGCTCTTTTTTACACTCGGAAAAAGCAGCTATTAGCAATTCGCCTCCCAATACGCCCAAAAACATAAACAATAAATCTATTCCTTTATCATTTAACCAAGATAAAGCTTTTTTTACGACATCGTTTTCCGACATATTTTCTATTTGCTCAATATCTTTTATTAATTTTCTTGCCTTAAGATTATCAGGATCTATCTCCAAAGCTTTTTTTAAAATAATTTTGGCTTCTTCTAGCCTCTTCATATCCTTTAAAATACTTCCTTTTAAAACCAAATAATTAGGATTGTCGGGATCAAACTTTAATAAAGTATTAATATTTTTTAAAGCTTCTTTATCATATCCTTGCTCGGCTAATTTTAAAGTTTTAATAAAAAGAATCTTTTGATTTATCGAAGAAGAAGCCAAAATAAAAATTGGGAGTAGAAAAAATAATATTTTTTTCATTATTCACCTACTAAAATTACTACTTTTGCGTTCTTAAAAACAGAACTATCAACTTCTTTTAAAATTTCGTATTTAGATTTTGTTAAAACCAAATCAGATTTTCTTTTTCCATATATCCCTTTTGCTTTTAACAAAATAGGATTATTTTTTACTCTTTTTTTATTTTTAACCTCTTCAAAACTTCCAACCTCATAATCTACGATTCCATGAGAATTTACGATTTCATATTCACTAACATAATTTAGAGGATATATCTCCTTACCATTAATATCCCTAATTTTAGGAAGAAGAGCTAAATCAAAATTTTTTACGTCTTTTGCATCAATAACTACTCCGGTTATTTTAGAAGATTTTATTTTGTTAATTAAATTTTCCAAAAATCTAACCATTGTACTATTTCCGCTTGCTCTAAAATCATCCAGCAATTTCTCAAGCGTTTTTAAATCTTCATAAGAATATTCAGAAGCATAGAGGAAAAAAGGAGAGAAAAATTTTTTTAACAAATTCTCTGAAATATTGGTTTTTAATATTTTTATCAAAATATCGTCAATCAAATCAATCTCTACTTCAACAACACCGTATCTTTCATCAGGATCGTAATATTCTGAAACTACCCTACTACCCTTTATCGCTCCTTTAACTACGGCTCTAATAATATCGCTTTTTTTTATGCCATCTTCAAAAGTAGTAACGGAATTAATCCTAATTCCTTTAATTTTTTCTAGCATATTTCTTTGAGCAATAATTTTAGCACTCACCAAAGCAGCATATCTACTCTGATTAGAAGCACTCATACCTTTACAGGTTAAAGTATATTTCGTCCAATTTATAATACATTTTCCATCTTTTTTTATTACGTCTGCGGCATTTAAAAATATGCTAAAAAGCAGTAATATATAAATCTTTTTCATCCTTTTCTCCTTTCAATATTTTAATCTTACTTAAAAAAAATACCACAATATAATTTTTCTAAAAAAGCCTTCCCATTTTTTTATACCCCAAATAAAATAAAATAGCACTTATTATAATCTCTCCCATAAAATAAGGTAATAAATCTATAAAGTCAGTCCCTCTAAAAAAAATAGACTGTGCACCTTCTATGTAATATTTAACAGGAGAAATTATACTAAGTTTTTGAAGAAAAGGAGCCATTGAGTGAATTGGCGTCCAAGCCCCGCTTAAAAACAAAAGCGGCATAACAACTAAGATAGTATATTGGGAAACTTCAAGAACGCTGTTTGAATAAGCTGCAATTACAAGAGCAATCCCACCCATTGCCATTACAAAGAAGAATGTCAAAAGAAAAAAATAAAATAGATTTCCATTTATAGGCACATCAAATACTCCAAACAATATAAGCCCAATTCCAATTACAATACCTACACTAAGAATAAAGATTTGAGAAGCAATTTTAGCAAATATAATCAACGCCCCATTTGCCGGCATTAAAAGCATAATATCCCACGTTCCGGCTTCTTTTTCTTTTACGAATACAACCGCTATTAACACAAGACTAAGCATTGTCACAACGCTTAAAAGTTCGCTTAAACTCATAAACCATTTTGAATTCGAATTAGGATTAAAAAGTTTATAAACTTTTATATTAAGCGGCATTTTACCATCTATCATGGAATATATGGTCTGGGTTAAATATTGAACGGAAACTTCCGCTTGAGCGGCAGCGGTAGCATCGATAATTACGTTAATTTTAGCTTCTTTTTTTCTAATAAAATCTTTTTCAAAACCCTTATCAAAAATAACTCCTACCATTATCTCTTTATTAAAAACAGCTTTTTTTAGTTCTTCTTCGTTTAAAAACCTTTTTGGTTTTTGAAATTCAGGAGCGTGAAAATGTGCTAAAATTTTTTGAGCTAAAAGCTCTCCAGAATAATTTACATACCCTATACTTACGTTTCTAGGCTTCACCTCAATTCCCTCTCCCGCTATATAAATATCAAAAGTAAAAGCGTAAATTAATATAAAAACAAGCCCCACATTTCTCAAAAACACCAAAATCTCTTTTTTAAAAACAGCAAAAAACTTTTTCATTTAAGCTCCTTTTTTAAAAGCAAAGAGCCAATAAACAGTAAAGCGATAGCATAAAAAATCAAAATAAAAAAATATTCCACATTTTTAGGCGAATTAAATCCCTGAGCTATTAAAAACGCATCATACAAAAGATGATTGTAATACATCACGGGAAACAGATGCGCTTCTATGTAACTCTCCCCTGTCATCGAAGAAATTGGCATTAAAATCCCCGAATACAAAAATCCCGGAATTACCGTAATAAGCACCGTCAAAACAAGAGCGGTAACCTGACGTGATGTAATAATGGATACCAAAAGCCCTATACCGATACTAATAGCAATATAAATTTCACTTGCCAAAAAATAAAGCAAAAAACTTCCCTTAAAGGGCACTTTAAAAATATAAACGGCTATCAAAAATAAAATAAAAGTATTTAGCGAATATAAAACAAAAGGAGGAATTAATTTTGCTATTAAAAACTCTATTTTGGAAACCGGAGATGAATAAAAATTAAAAATAGTCCCTACTTCTTTTTCTTTAACTATTAAAAGAGCAGCAATAATTGCCGGTGCTATAAGCATCGTAAGTCCAATAAGTCCGGGAACTATTCCGTTTTCATCCCGCATGGATTCATTAAAAAAATTTCTTTGATTTATTTTAAAAGGCACTTTAACACCATTTTTTTCAAGCAAATTTAAAAACACTCCCTGAACATATCCTTCAAGAGTAGTAGCTCTTAGAGGAAAACTTCCATCAATATATACGGCTATTTCCGAATCGCTTGAATGCATCAGATTTTTTTCAAAATTATGAGGAATTATTATAAACAAATCGGCTTTATTTTGCTTTATAAGCTTTAAAGCTTCATTATCAGTAATATTTAAAACTTTCGCGTCAAAATATTTCGTAGTGCTAAACGCTCTTATTATTTCATGTGAGAGTTTAGTATCGTCCCTATCAATTATCACCGTTCTTGAATGAATAACCTCCATTCTAATACCATATCCAAAAAGTATAACTATCATAGCCGGAATTAAATAAACCATTATTATCATTTTAGAACGCCACAAATCTATAAATTCTTTTTTTAAATAAGCTTTAATTACACCTACTTTCATCCGCTCTCCTCATAATATTTAATAAAAATCTCTTCAAAAGAAAGTCCCGGAAATTTTTCATGAAGCTTTTTAACTTCTTCATCTACAATTTTTTTGCCTCTTTTTAACACCACAACTCTATCACAATATTCCGCTTCGCTCATATAATGAGTGGTAATGAGAATTGAAATTTTCCATTTTTCTTTAATTTCCCTTAAAAACCTCCAAAAAGTAGCCCTCGCTATCGTATCAACCCCGCTTGTGGGCTCATCCAAAAACAATACCACAGGCTCATGTAAAAGGGCAACCGAAAGTGAAAACCTTTGGTTTATTCCAAGAGGCAAATCTTTTGGAAAATCGTTTAGATATTTTTTAAATCCAAAAAGCGTTGAAAAATATTCTATTTTTTCTTTTGTTTCTTTAGGACTTAAATCATGCATTTTAGCAAAATATTCCATATTTTCTTTAACGCTCATTTCCTCATACAAAGCAAATCTTTGGGACATATAACCTATTTTGCTTTTAAGCTCAAGTCTATCTTCATAAGATTTTATTCTTTTACCAAGAAGATATAATTCTCCTTCATCAATCGGATAAAGTCCAAGAAGCATTTTAATAAAAGTAGTTTTTCCAGCCCCGTTTGCTCCAAGAAGCCCTAAAATCTCTCCACTTTTAAGCTCCAAATCTATATGATCATCTGCTATGAAATTTCCAAATTTTTTAGTAAGCCCTACTGCTTTTACTACAACTTCTGGAAGTTTAACATCTTTTTCTTCTAAATTTATTTTTAGATTCTTTTTACCTTTTTTAAGCGCATTTACAAAAAACACCCCCTCAAGCAAAGGAGGAGCTTTTTTTAAATTTAGAGGCTTTAAACAATATGTTCTATTATTAAAACTAAAACAATCTTCTCTTTCAATTTCACCTTCATATGTATAATCTTTTATACTTTCTTTAAGCTCTTTTGCATTTCCTTTTGCTATAACTTCACCTTCATCAAACAAAAGCAGTTTATCCATTTTTTCCGCTTCTTGCATATACGCAGTGGAAATAAGCGCAATTATTCCTTCTTTTTTTCTAAATTCATCAACTATTTCCCAAAGTTCTTTTCTGCTTATTGGATCAACCCCGGTTGTTGGTTCATCTAAAATTAAAAGTTTAGGGCGTGGAAGAAGCGCTAAAATTAGTGAGAGTTTTTGTCTCATACCTCCGCTTAAATGTCCGGCAAGTCTATCCTGAAACTCATAAAGACCCGCCATTTTTAAAAGGCGGGTTTCATAATCTATATCTTTTTTAACTCCTCTAATGTTTCTAAAAAATTCAAAATGCTCTTTTACGCTTAAATTATCATACAAAACAAGCCCAAGCCCTTGAGGCATAAGTGAAAGATAAGGTTTTATTTTTTCGGCTTCTTTTGGAGAATGATAAGCATACCCATTAAATACAATCTCTCCTTCAAACCTCTTAACACCTGCTATTGCATGCATCGTGGAGCTTTTTCCAGCTCCATCCGCTCCAATAAAACCTATAATCTCACCGCTATTTGCTTTAAAACTTACATTCCTAACACCTACAATATTTCCATATTTTACCGTAACGTTTCTTACTTCAAGCATTATTTTTTGCTTATAGTTCAGGTAATTCATCAAGTGATTTTGGCAAATTTCCGTTACCTATCAAAATAACTCCCGTTGCAGGAAGTCCCAGTTTAAGATAAGGATTTGGTTTAATTGGCTTTAACCTAACTTCATAAACCCTTGTAATTCTATCACTCTTAACAGCAACCTCTTTTGGGGTAAATTCGGCTTTTTTGGCAATTCTGCTAACAACCGCGGGAATAGGATTATTTGGAAAGGAATCTAAAAAAATTTCGGCTTTATCTCCAAGCTTTATTTTTCCATTTGTAATCTCATCAACAAATACAACCACATAAAGATCTTTTGGATTAATTAAAGAAACAACGGGCATTCCAGCTCCAATTACTTCACCTTTTTGTGCTATTTTAGTATCTACATATCCGTCAATAGGAGATTTAATTGTAAGTTTATCAATAATTATCTGAACTTCATCCCTTTGAGCTTTAAGGGCGTTAATGGCGTTTTTAAGAGCTTTTATATTTTCCTTTGCAGCAATTGCCGTATGTAAATCATCTTTTGCGATTTTTATAGCAATTAAAAGAGCTTCCTTTTTTGCATTTAGTGCTTTTAGTTTTTTTAAATCCGTTTTTGTTTTAAGTCTTGCCATTTCAAGCTGATGAGGTTCTACCTGTTTTTTAACCACTAAATTTTTTATTCTTTCTTCATCTTTTTTATCCTGAGCTATTACAAGTTTAAGAGAATCAATCTGAGCAATTAAAGCATCTAATTCTTTTTGTTTTGCCGCAACTGCTTTTTTAGCTTTTTTAATAGCATCGTTTATTTTAGCCGTTGTAAAATTAAGTTCGTTTTCTTTTGCTTTTATCTGACTTTCAATGGCTTTTAGCTTCTTTTTATATTCTTCCGAATCCAAAACGGCTATAATTTCATCTTTTTTAACCTTATCTCCCATATCTACATTAATTTTAACAACTCTTCCTGGATACTTGGTATTTACGTTTATCAAATCTCCATCAACCTTACCAATAGCTTGTACGAGATATGAGGGCAATTCTTTTGGATTCAACTTTTTATAAATTAAATACCCGCTAAGTATGACTAAAACAATGATTATTCCAATTACGATTTTTCTATTCATCATATCCTCCATTAAGTTTAAGTTTTACATTCAAAAAAAATATTTGTGCTTTTATAGCCTCTTTTTTTGCTCTAGCTTCGGCAAGTTTGGCAATTGCATCGTTTAAATCCGTGCTATCCGCCAATCCTTCGTCAAATTTTGCTCTTATGTATTCATAATAACTCTCTCTTGCTTTAATTTCTTCTTTTGCGGCTTTAAGTCTCATAAAAAGGGCTTTTAGAGTATTTAAATCGTTTTGATATTCCGTTTTAATTTGGTTTAAATAATCGTTGTAATAAATAATCTGAGTAGTTTTAGCTAGTTTTGCCATCTCCAGCGTAGCCTTTTTTACCCCTCCATCAAACAAATTGTATTTAATGCCTAACGCCACATAAGATTTATCGATATTTTGATAATCGTTATCGGTTAAAACGACATTATCTGCTTCCCTTTTTATTCCAACTTCTAATCCGATTTGAGGATAATACTTTGATTTAGCAAGTTCTATATCCTTATCTTTAATTTTTAGAGTCTCTTTTATAGCTTTAACATCGGGGCGGTTTTCAAATTTAGGAGGCAAATTATATTTTTCCACTTTAATTCCATCAATTTTTGAAATTTTTTTGTTTATAAGATAGCTTAAAAGATTCAAAAGAGAATTTTTTTGAGCTTCAATCTCTTGAATTAAAGCAACAATTTCATAATATTTAGCATCAATCTCATCTACGCTTGATTTATTAAGCAAACCTTCTTTGTAAAAACTCTCAGCCTTTTCTTTTGCGCTTAGCAGAGCCTCTTTTGCCTTTTCTAACGCATTTATTTTGGCTTTTAAGGCATAAATATTCGAATAAAGTTTAGCGGCATTCAAAGTCAAAACTCTTTTTACATTTTCTAAATTAATTTTTTCTTTAATAACTTCAAGTTTTGATTTTTCTATCATATTGGTAATTGCAAATCCGGTAAATAAAGGATATGAATATTTTAAAACTCCAGTAAAATGATTTTTATCCGCCATAGGTAATTCGGTATGTATTTCTTTGTAAATAAGAGTATTCGTAGAAGGATTTACAGCTACCGGCTCAATAGAATTCATCTTCATAACAGGCTGCTTAAAAAGATGAACGGCATTGTATTCTAAATTTAAACTTCCATAATTTTTAGCTTTAATAGACTTTAGTTTTTCTTCAAAAATTTTTATCTTTTTCTCTTGCATTTTATATTTAAGCGAATTAGTAATTTCTTTTCTTATCTGGATAAAATTTTCTCCAAATAAAAATCCACTAAACAATAGAACCAAACTAAACTTTTTCATATTTTCTCCTTTTTATAAATAAAAGCATAAAAACAAAAAAACTTCCAACCGCTCCCCAAAAGGCAGCATTTAGCCAAACATATTTAAAGCCGTAATTAAAACTCATAAGCTCTTCTATGTTTCTAAAAATAACTTTTACAACAATCCCAAAAATTTGTTTTAAGTTTTCCAAAAATTCATCTAAAAGCTCGTAATTTTGTAAAGTAACCATCCCATCAAACTCTTTATTTTTATAAAACACTAAATTATTGGTAGCAATTGCAGTCCCAAAACTACCCCCTATAAATCTCACATAATCCATTGTGGTAATGGCTTGTTCTATTTTTCCATTTGCGTTATTCATAACCAAAACGGTTATAGGGGCAAAGAAAAGTCCCATAGCAACTCCAAAAGGCATCGTTTTAATCACTGCCTCATAAAAAGGCGTATAATAATTAAGTGTAGGAAAAAGAAAAAAAGCTGCATACAAATAAATCAAAGCCGCAGCTACAAGCACGGGAATTGGAGAAAATTTATCACTAAGAACTCCAGCTACCATACTAAATATCCCAATCCATATACCAAATCCAAGCACCCCAAGACCCGATTGAATTGAACTAAGCCCTTTTAAATGCTCATAATAAATAGGAATTAGATAAAAATACTGATACATTGAAAAACCAAGCAAAATAAAATAAACCAAAATGCCTATTGTATAGTAAGGATTTTTAAATAAAGAATAATCAAAAAGTCTATTTTTTGATGACATTTCGCTTAAGATAAAAAACAAAAGTCCAAACCATGAAATAAAAGCCAAAAATACTATAAAAGGCGAATTAAACCAACCGTATTGTTGACCTTTGCTAAGAAGTATAAGCAAAGCTATCGTAAAAATACTTAAAAATATAACCGATACGATATTTAAAGGAAAAGGTTCTCTTTTTGAATTATCGGGAAGCATTAAAGCACTAAAGATTACTAAAACCAATCCTATAGGAACATTTACAAAAAATACCGCCCTCCAAGAAAACCACTCAGTCAAATATCCCCCAACGGTAGGTCCAATAGCTGGAGCAAAAGCAACACCCAAAGCAAAAATACCCATCGCAACCCCTCTTTTTTCTGGAGGAAAAAATGAAAAAATCATAGCATGGGACGTTACCATTATAAGCGCTTCTCCAAACCCCTGAATAACCCTATAAATTATAATCTCAGCCAAAGAATTTGAAATTCCGCATCCAAAGGAAGCTAGAGTAAAAGCCCCTACTCCTATAACGTAAATCATTTTATTTCCATAATGTTTTATAAGCCACTCAACCACCAAAAGCCCAACGGCTGCTGCTATCATATAAGCGGTAATCACCCATTGAACGCCGTACATATCGGTAGAAAGAGGCCCCTTTAGGCGAGGCACTATAATATCTACAACCGTCGTATCCAAAACGGCCATAAAAGCACCAACTATTACCAAAACAACATAAATAAAAAGCTCAAAGCCCTTATAATAAGTTATTTTTGACATCTTTTAATCTCAACTTCCCCGCTCATTCCTACAAGCACGCCTATTGGCACTTCTTTAAATTTTATTCTTACATAAAATCTTTGAGCAAGTTTTGTAAATTCACCACTGCTTATATCTCTTGGCACAAGAGCAAAAGTAGCGGCACTTGCAGGAAGTATTTTACTAACATATCCTTCAAAATCCTTATCAAGCGCATCTATATGAATTTTTACTTCACACCCTTTTCCTATTCCTTTCATTTTTGTCTCTTCAAGCAAATTAAGCACATATAAATCCTTTGGATTTACAATACTAAGCACTCTTTTACCCGCCCCTACCACTTCTTTTGAAGAAGCAAATTTTTTGGCAATTTTCCCATCAAAAGGAGCATAAATAAAAGAATCCTTTATGTTTTTTTCTATGACTTTCAGGTTTTCCAAAAGAGCTTTTTTGCTCTCTTTCATAGAGGCAATCGTTTTTTCAAGTCTTTTTACATCTTTAAACGAATTTTTAGCCATTTTAAGTTTTATATTTAATATATTTAAATCGTTTTGCATAGATAAAAGGATTTTTTTATCGGCTTTTATTTTTTCATTAAGTGCCAAATATGCGGTTTTTACGCTTTCAAATTTTTCTTTTGAAATTTTGCCTTTTTTATAAAGATTTTGAAATCTTAAAAAATCGCTTTTTAATTTAGCGAGTCTATATTCTTCGGCTTTTATGCCATGCCTTTTGGCTTCTATTGTTTTTTTGAGTTTTTCAATATTTTCACTAATTAAAGAGATATTGTCATTTATATCGTCTTGAAGTTTGTTCTTTTGAATTATCGTAGCTTTTATTTTTTCATCAAGAGAGTTTATGTTATTTATTAAAGCCTTTCGTTTAAACTCCAATTCCTTTGTATCTAGTTTAGCCAAAAGAGTATCTTTTTTTACTTCATCGCCCTCATTAACATAAATTTTTTCTATTTTTCCAGGAAGTTTGAAACTAAGAAAAGTTAAAGAATCAGATTTTACAAAAACAGCATTGCTAGAAGCGTAATTTTTAGTAAATACGATATATTTATAAAGCCCAAAAATACTTACAAAAATCAATATTATCAATAAAACAAGAGCAACTTTTTTCTTCATAATTCCTCTTTTTTTCAAAATTTTACTTAAATATAAGTTGTTATGTCAAGCAAAAAAATAGTAACTCTTAAACTCTATAAAACTCTCTATACCATTTTACAAACTCTTTTATCCCATCTTTTACATCAACTTTTGGCTTATATCCTAAATCCCTCTCAAGATCACTCGTATCTGCATACGTACTTGAAACATCTCCCGGTTGCATTGGAAGAAGATTTTTTTTTGCTTTTTTACCCAAAACCTCTTCAATAGCCTCTATAAAATCCATAAGCCTTACCGGTTTTCCTCTACCTATGTTATATACTTTATATGGAGCTATACTCTCACTTGCTCTTCCATCCCAATTTGGATTTGGTTTTGGAGGATTATCAATTACCCTAACTACCCCTTCGATTATGTCGTCTATATAAGTAAAATCTCTTTTCATCTCCCCATAATTATAAACATCAATTGGCTTATCTTCTAATATATTTTTAACAAACTTAAATAACGCCATATCAGGTCTTCCCCAAGGTCCATAAACCGTAAAAAATCTAAGTCCGGTAGTTGGAATATTATAAAGATAACTATAAGTATGACTCATAAGTTCATCTGCCTTTTTAGTTGCGGCATAAAGACTAATTGGATGATCTACATTATCATCTGTTGAAAAAGGCTGTTTTTTATTTAAACCATATACACTCGAACTACTTGCATAACTTAACGCCTTTACTCCGTAATTTCTACAAGCTTCAAGTATATTCATATGCCCAACGATATTAGAATTGATATAAGCATAAGGATTGGTAAGAGAATATCTAACACCAGCTTGAGCTCCAAGATGACACACCTTATCAAATTTTTCTTTTTTAAAAAGTTCATCAATTTTCTCTTTATCTTCAAGATTTAACTTTATAAATTTATAATTTGGATATTTTTTGCTCTCAATTAATTTTGCGTATTCTACATTTTCTATTCCGGTTTCTTTTAATCTTGCGTATTTTAAATTTACATCATAATAATTGTTTATATTATCAAGTCCAATTACCTCATCTCCTCTTTCAATCAATCTTTTTGCCAAATGAAATCCTATAAATCCAGCCGCTCCAGTTACTAATATTTTCAACTTAACTCCTTATGATTAAATTCTTTGACTATCTCTTTTAATTTTTTTATTATATCTCTTTTTTCCGTCAATTGGCTCAATTCATAAATTAAATTGTTCAATTTTTCAAAATCAAATTTTTCTTTTTCTCCTATCAAAATATCTTTATATTTGGTTTTGCCTTTAGCTTCGTTTATCAAAAGTTCCTCATACAATTTCTCTCCTTCTCCAAGACCCACAAATACAATATTATCTTCTTTTTTCCCAGAAAGCTTTAACATCTTTTTAGCTAAATCCACTATCTTTATGTG
>JAMORJ010000109.1 GCA_027063595.1 Nautiliaceae bacterium
CAATTGAAAAAACCGATGAGACGGCCCAAACCGTTAATAAACTTTCAACAGCTATTGCAGAATTTAAGCAATTTACTGCTGGAGGAAAAGGTCCTGCGATTACTTTGGAAGAGGGAGAAGAAGGATTTTTTATTAGACTTCCAGCCGATATTACTTTTCCTCCTGGCAGCGCAAAAATAGAAAATCAGGATGCTTTACTTTTTTTAAAAAGAATTGCGCTAATTATTAAAGAATATTTGCCTAAAAATGTGGAAGTTCAAGTTAGAGGTTATACGGATAATACTCCACCTCCAAAAAATTCTCCTTATAAGGATAATTGGGAACTTAGTGCGGCAAGGGCTTTAAGTGTTCTTAAAATTTTAATTAAAGATGGTGTTGACCCAAAAAGGCTCAGTGCAGCTGCTTATGGACCTTATCATCCAATAGCAAGCAATTATACGCCTGAAGGAAGGGCAAAAAATAGAAGAGTTGAAATTTGGTTTTTTGCTAAGAAAAAAAATCAATCTGAAATTAAAAAATCGGTTTTAGATAAAATGGCGAAATAGGAGTTGATGTTGAAAAAATTATTTATGTTTTTACCTGTTTTTATCTTAGCAGCACCTCAAATTCCAACGGTTAATTTATCTTTATCGGCTCCCGCTACCCCAAAACAATTGGTTACTGATTTAAATATTATAATAATTTTAACGCTTTTAGCTCTTGCTCCAAGTATAGTGCTTGTTATGACTTCTTTTGTAAGATTGCTTGTAGTTTTTGGATTTTTGCGCCAAGCCCTTGGAACGCCTCAGTCTCCTCCTACGACTTTGCTTGTTTCGCTTTCATTGGTACTTACTTTTTTTATAATGGAACCATATGCAAAAGAAGCTTATAAAAATGGAATTAAGCCTTATATGGAAGAAAAAATTGGGTATGAAGAAGCATTTAATAGAGCAGTAAAACCTTTTAAAAAATTTATGTTAAAAAATACAAGGGAAAAAGATTTAGCGTTGTTTTTTAGGATTCGTCATCTTCCAAATCCAAAAACGATAGATGATGTTCCTTTGTCGGTATTGATTCCTGCTTTTATGATAAGCGAATTAAAGACTGCTTTTGAGATAGGGTTTTTGATATTTTTGCCTTTTTTGGTTATTGATATGGTAGTTAGTTCCATTCTTATGAGTTTGGGTATGATGATGTTGCCTCCCGTTATGATTTCTTTACCTTTTAAGATATTGATTTTCGTGCTCGTTGATGGTTGGAATTTAATAGTTCTTGGACTTGTAAATAGTTTTAGATAGGAGAGAGAATGAAGTGCGATAGTTTTGGAAAATGTGGAAGTTGTGTTTTGTGGCAAATGCCATATGATGAGCAATTAAAAATGAAAACCCAGAAGTTAAAAGATATGTTTAAAGAATTTAATATTCCAGATATTGAGGTTATTTGCGATAAAGATGAACATTTTAGAGCAAGAGCGGAGTTTAGGGTTTGGCATGAGGAGAATAGAAGTTATTATGCTATGAGGAAAAGAAAAGAAGAAGGAAGAGGGGTTATACCAATTAATGAATGTAAGATTGTAGATAAAGCAATTTATAATGTTATGACTCCTTTACTTCGAGAGATTGAAAAAAGTGAAAATTTAAGGTTTAAATTGTATGAGATTCATTTTTTAAGCAATTCAAAAGGAGAACTTGTTGTAACTCTTATTTATCATAAGAAAGTTGATGAGAATATTGCTGATGATGTTAAAAAATTAAAAGAAAAATTCCCTAATATTGATTTTGTAATTAGAAAAAAAGGAAGAAAGTTTGTTTTTGAGAAAAATTATTTAATAGAGGAGCTTAAAGTTAAAGGTAAAACTTATAAATATAAAATAATCGAAAATACTTTTACTCAGCCAAATAGGGAAATAAATAAAAAAATGATTAGTTGGGTTTTGGATAAAAGCGAAAATTTAAGCGGAGATTTAGTAGAACTTTATTGTGGAAATGGAAACTTTACTATACCTCTTAGCGAAAAATTTAATAAGGTCGTAGCTACCGAAATTAATCCAGAAAGTATTGAAGCCGCTACATTTAACGCTGAAATTAATAACAGAAAAAATATTAGTTTTATGGCTATGAGTGCAGCTGAATTTAGCGAACTAAAAAAAAGTGGATTTTTTAATGGTTATGATTTAAAAAATGTATTAATTGATCCTCCAAGAGCAGGTCTTGATGATAAAAGTAGAAAATTTGTAAACGAATTTGAAAATATTATTTACATTTCGTGTAATCCCGAAACTTTAAAAAGAGATTTACACACTCTTGCTAAAAATAGAAAAATAAAGGCTTTTGCGTTTTTTGATCAATTCCCATATACTAATCATATGGAATGTGGAGTTATTTTGACAAAAGGGGAGTAATTGGATTTTATGGGAGAATTACTTTTAATAACGATTTTTTTAGGAATGTTTTTTGGAGTATTAATTGGCGAAAAAGGAAAAAAATGAGAATTTTGGTTGTCGGAGTAGGGGGAGTTGGCGGATATTTAGCCTATAAGTTAATTAAATGCGGGTTTGATGTAGATGTTTTTTCAAGAGAAAAAACAAACGAAATTATAAAAAAAGAGGGATTAAAAGTTATTGACGTTGATAAAGAAGAAGTGATCTTTCCAAACGTAAAAATTGAAGGCGTTTATGATGTGATTTTTGTAACTACAAAAAGTTATAGTTTGGACGAAGTAATTGAAGAAATTAGAGGGCATTATAATAAAAATACTCGAATTGTGCCGATTCTTAATGGAATAGGGCATTTTGAAAAATTTGAAAAAATTGATGCAAAAATTATTAAAGCGTGTATTTATATTCTTTCAAATAAAGCAGGAATTAACATAATTCATAAAAAAACACCGCTTTTTTATTTATGTGTTGAGGATGATGAATTAATAAGAAAAATTTTTAGCAAATGCGATTTAAAGGTAAAATTTAGTAAAGACATAATGAAAGACATATGGAAAAAATATCTTTTTATTTCTACTTTTGCAACTCTTCAGAGTTATTATGACAAGCCTACGGGCTGGATTATGGAAAATAAAAGAGAAGAAGTGGAAAATTTTTTGGATGAAGTAATAAGAATAGCTAAAGAAGTTGATTTAAAAGACGAAAAAGAAAAAATAATAAAGCAGGCTTTAAATATTCCTTATGAGAGCAAAATGAGCATGCAAATTGATTTTGAAAAGAAAAATAAAACGGAACTTGAAAATATTACTGGATATTTGGCAAAAAAAAGTGAATTTATTAAAAAATATTATAACAAACTTAAAGAAAAGTGTTAAAATAACATTAAGGTTTTTGCCTTAAAAATAAAAAGGAGAGAGGATGAGAGAAAGTAACGATTCTGCTTTGTATTTGGCGTGGGTGTTTTTTAAAAGTAATTTGGCGGTTAGTTTTAGTATTATTGGGATTTTGTTTTTGTTGATGATGTTTTCTTTTGTTCCAATTATTGGATTTATTTCTTCTATTTTGATTAGTTTTGTTGGAATTACAATAGGTGCTTTTTTTGCAAAAGCCGTAATTAAAGCTAAAACTCCTGAAGAGATGGTTGAGATTGCAAAATCTACTACTGTGAAATCGCTTTTGATGGATAATATGAGCGTTGCAATTGGGGTTTATTTGGCTTCTTTGATTGTTTTTATTATCGCGTTTATAGTTATTGGACTTTTAGGTTCTCTTGTTGCTAACGATATTGCTTATTTTCAATATACTGGGCATGTTTCTGCTACCGCTATTATTTTAATGATTATTGATTTAGCACTAATTTTAATTTTGTTTTATATTTATCCAGCAGTAATAGGGCATGCTTATATGAGCGATGATTTTACGGATGCTTTTAAAAAAGTTTTTCTAATGCTAAATCCAAGTTTTTGGAAAAAAACTTTTAATGTTAGATATATGATTTTAGTTTTTATTTGGATGCTTGTTTTTCCAACAGCCTTTTTATTGGCGTTTATTAGTATGTTTGTTTTAATTGGTTTTATTTTGCTATTTATTTTACTTTTGTATTCAAGTGCAATTTATGGATATGCTTATTTGCTATCTAAATAGCTTTCAAGGATTTTCATAGCCGCAAGGCTATCTATCCTGCCATCTCTTTTATATTTTATTTTTCCTTTTATTTCTTCTTCTACGATTGCGCTTGTATAACTTTCATCTACAAATTTTATTTTTCCATCAAAATCTATGAGGTTTGTAAAATGTTTTATTCTAATTTGCATTTCTTTGTTTGTTTTTGGGATTCCTACTACTAAAGTATCGGCTTTATATTCTTTTAAAAGGTCGCTAACTTCTTTTGCCGCTTGGTTTCTATTTTTTCTAATTATTGCTTTTAAGGGAACTATTACTTTTTTATCTGGAGTATAAGCCACTCCAATTCTTTTTAATCCTACGTCAATTCCAATAATTCTTTCCATTTTTGGGCCTTTTGATTTAGATTCATTCTTGCATTTAATGGGCTTGGACTTGGAAGATAAATTGTGTTGAGATTAGGGAAATGTCTTTTTATGATTTTTTCGGCTAAACGACTGGTAATGGCTATTTTTTTTATATTTGGATATTTTTTTATTAAATTTTCAATATTACAAGGTTTAATAATTTCTAAATTGTCATCTCTTGAATTTTTGTTTTTTCTTTTACATTCACAAATACTATCCCAAAGGGCAATTTTGTGGCGTTTTAAAAATTTAATTTTTTCTTCTTTTGTAATTGGCTTTTTATCGTTAAGAATAATTGCTAAAATATCCCAAAATTGATTTTTTGGATGAGAATAGTAAAAATTGTTTTCAAAAGATTTTATTGATGGGAAAGTTCCTAAAATTAAAATTTCGCTATCATTAAAAATAATGGGCTTAAATGGATGTGTTAAAATAGACTTTTCCATTTTTTATTTCCACCTCTCCTAAAAGTTCCATTTCAAATAGTTTTTCGCCATATTGTTTGTAAGCATCTTCATAGTTTAATACTTTGCTTTTATCTTCAATGCCTAATTTTTTACAAAATTCATCTATATCCCAAATAACTTCTGCTAGATTTTCTTTGGCTAGATATCTTGTGCCTTCGCTTTCTCCAATTCTTTGCGGAATTACGTAAACTTTTTTATTTAATTTTTTTGCTATTTCAAAACTTCTCATACTTCCACTATTAATTTCCGCTTCTGGAATTATTACGAATTTGCTAAGAGATATGATTACTTTGTTTCTTTCTATAAACGTATATTTTCTTGGTTTAAAATTTTTTTCATATAAACTAATGGCAAGAGCATTTTTGAAAATGTTTTTGATTAAATATTCGTTTGCTTTTGGATAAATTAGATCTAGTGAAGAAGGAGATACGAAAATAGTATTTGGAAAAGCTCCTTTATGAGCTTCCGTATCTATTCCAAGAGCGCCTCCGCTAATTATTACGAATTTTTTTGAAAGTTTTTTGGCAAGTAAAAACGTTATTTCTTTTGAATATTTACTTGCTTTTCTACTTCCTACAATAGCAATTTTTTCTTGTTTTAAAAGTTCTAAATTACCTCTTGCGTATAAATTAAAATTATTTATTCGTATATTTTGGAAGTTCATCTATATATACTACCTCTACATTTTTTAAAATATTTTTTGATTTTTTAAGAGCTTCAAAAGTAATTTTGTGAGGATGTCCTATTGCTATTGCATAACCTCTTTTTTTTGCTATTTTTACAGCTTTTTTTAGTTGGTTTTGAATATAATTTATATCTTCGATATTATCAAGGAAAATGTTTCTTGAATACAAAGGGATGTTATATATTTGATTTGCTTTTTGAGATTTTGATAAAGGAGTTGTTTTTGAATCTACAAAACCTAAATTGTCCTTTTTTAAGGCTTTAAAAAGTAGTTTCATTGAGTTTGTATTTGCCGTAAATTTGCTACCTGTGTGGTTATTGATGAATTTTGCGTTTGGAAATTGAGTTTTAATTTGATCTATAATCGATTTTATTTTTATATAGTTATCTCCTACTTTTAAAGTGTTTGGTTCTGGTTTGTTAAAGTGAAGAGCTTCCATTGGTAAATGGACCATGTAATGAGAAAATTCTTTTGCGTATTTTGAAGTGTTTGGATGTCTTTTGGTTGGAGGAAAAAATGATGGCGTTATTTTAAAAGGAATAGATTTTATTTCTTTTACTTGCCATTTAAAAGCTACGTCATCTATTATTATTACCAGTAATGGTTTTTTTGGTTTTTTTATTATTTTTGGAGGTTTTACTATTGATGGAGAAATTTTTTCTTTTTGAATATGTTTTAAAGCAAGTTCGTAATCTAAACTCTCGCTTGAAGCGTTTTTTTTGGTCTCTTTTTCAAGTTTTGAAATTTTTCTCTCAAGTGTTTTTATAATATTTTGCTGTTTTTTAATTTCTTTTTTAAATTCTTTTTGCATAAAAACGTAAGAAATCAAAAAACCGCTAAGAGCGGCAATTATAATAAGTAATACTATTATGACGTATAAGTAAATTTTTGAGCGTTTTTTCTTTTTCATTTATCCAAAATTATTTCTACTTCTAATGTTTCGAGGTTTTGATTTGAAGTAGTTTTAATTTCTATGTCTTTTACTTTTAAATATTTTTTTACTACTTCAATTAATTCTTTTTTCATTTCATCTAAGTTTTCAATTTTCGTATGAGCTCTTTCGTAAGCTAGCATCATCATTAATCTATCTTTTGCTACGTCTTTGCTTTTTTTCTTTTTAAAAATATCAAATAGGCTCATTTGAAGAGTCCTTTTAGTTTCTCAAAGAAACTTTTTTTTGCTTTTAAATCTAAAAATTCCACTTTTTCTCCTAAAATTCTTCTTGCAATTCTTCTGAAGGCTTCTCCTACGAGAGAATCTTCTTTTAAAGCAATTGGTTCTCCAAGGTTTGTAGATTTTACTATATCTTCATCATCTGGAACAATACCTATTAGAGGTAGGGCTAAAATATGTAAAACGTCTTCTACGCTTAACATTTCTCCTTTTTCGACTAGTTCTGGTTTTAATCTGTTAATGATTATATGTTTTTGAACTTCTTCTCCCATTTGAGCTTTTTTGCTTTTTGCATCAATTATTCCTATTACTCTATCAGCATCTCTTACCGAAGATATCTCAGGAGTCGTTACTATAAGAGCTCTATCGGCAAGATAGATTGAATGTTCAAATCCGCTTTCAATTCCAGCGGGAGAGTCTATTAAAATATAATCAAATTCTTTTTTTAAGTCATTTATTAATTTTTCTACTTTATCTTTATCAAGCACTGTTTTATCTTTTGTTTGGCTTGCCGGTAAAAAATGTAAGTTAGGAGTTCTTTTGTCTTTTATAATTGCTTGAGCTAAATTACATCTTCCTTCCATTACATCTACAACATCATAAACGATTCTATTTTCAAGTCCAAGTATCATATCTAAGTTTCTAAGCCCTATATCAAAATCTACTGCTATTACTTTTTTACCCAACATAGCAAGAGCTGTTGCGATGTTTGCTGTAGTGGTGGATTTTCCAACTCCTCCTTTTCCACTTGTTATAGTTATTACTTCTGCCATTTTTCTCCTTTTAAATTACTATCAAAAACTGCCTTACAATTTTTGATAGTCCCTCAAAAGGAGGGATTAGTTTTTATCAGGATCTACGATTTTATTTTTAGTAATCCAAGGCATCATTGCTCTTAATTTTTTACCAGTTTGTTCAATTAAACTCTCTTCTGTCATTCTTCTTTCTGCGTTCATTCTAACGTATCCAGCTTTTCTTTCAAGGATAAAATCTTTTGCAAATTTTCCGTTTTGAATTTCTTTTAAGATTTCTTTCATTGCTTTTTTGCTTTCTTCTCCAATTACTCTTGGTCCTGATACGTAATCTCCGTATTCGGCTGTATTAGAAATTGAATATCTCATATTCGCAAGTCCGCCTTCATATAATAAATCAACGATTAATTTTAATTCGTGTAAACATTCAAAATAAGCCATTTCAGGTGCATATCCAGCTTCTACCAAAGTATCGAATCCTGCTTTAATAAGGCTTGTAACTCCACCGCAAAGTACGGCTTGTTCGCCAAAAAGATCGGTTTCGGTTTCATCTTTAAATGTAGTTTCTATAATTCCAGTTCTTCCTCCGCCAATTGCGCTTGCGTATGAAAGAGCTAGTTTTTTAGCTTCTTCTCCACCTTGATATACAGCAATTAAATCTGGAATACCACCGCCTTTTACGAATTCGCTTCTTACAGTATGTCCTGGAGCTTTTGGAGCTATCATAATAACGTTTAAATCTTTTCTTGGTTTAATTAATCCAAAATGAATGTTAAACCCATGACCAAAAGCGATAGTTGCGCCTTCTTTTAAATTAGGTTCTATTTCTTTGTAATATACGTCTGGTTGAATTTCGTCTGGAAGTAAAATCATAACTACATCTGCTTCTTTTACTGCTTCGCTTACAGGCAATACCTTAAATCCGTGTTTTTGAGCTTTTTCCCATGATTTGCTACCAGGTCTTAGACCAACTACTACATCAACTCCGCTATCTCTAAGATTTAAGGCATGAGCGTGACCTTGAGAACCAAATCCAATCATTGCAACTTTTTTGCTTTTAATAATATTAATATCGCAATCTTTGTCGTAATAAATATTAAGTGACATAAACTCTCCTTTTTGTTGGAATTATAACAAATAAAATGATATAATTTTTAAAAAAAGGTTTTTTAATGAGGATTGTTTTGTGGCTTTTGTTTGTCTCTTATGCTTTTGCCTCTAATCTCATAGAACTTTTTAACAAACAATATTATAGTTATATTTGCCTTCATAGGTGGGAGTTTATAAATAAATATAAAAACGATGAAAAACTTCTTTCGTTAGTGGCTTATGCTTGTTTAAAAAAACGTTATTTAACCCCTGCTATTGATTTGGCAAAAGTTTTAAGAAGAACTCCAAGTGGAAGGGTGAATTCAAGTTACATTACTACTTTGTTTTTTATGAAAATTTTACTAGAGAGATATATAAAGGATAAATACGATATTCAAAATATCACTCTTCCTTATTTAAATAATTCTTTGCTTTCAAAAGTATTTTTTTTGACTCAAGAGCAATTACCTAAAGTAAAAGACGATTCTTTTTGGGTAAAAGACAAAAAGAAAAAATATAAAGTAGTTTTTGATGAAAAGCTTAATAATCTTTTTATTTTTATATACGAAAATGATAAATTGTTAAAAAAGGAAAGGTATTGGTAGGCGAAAATCTAATAAACAAAGGAATAATTACTAAAGAGCAATTAGAAAAAGCTTTAGAAATAAAACAGTCTCAACCTTCAAAAAAGTTGCTTGAAATTTTATATGATTTAAATTTTATTTCAAAAGAAGTGTTTTTAAAAGAGCTGGCCTCCGAATTTCAGGTAAAGTATGTTTCTTCTTTGGATAATTTGAGGCTTAAGAATATAAAATTTCCAGTAAATATTCTAAAGCAAATTAAAGCTGTTCCTATTGACGTTAGGTTTGATAAAGTGGTTATTGCCGCAGAAAATCCAGTAGATTGGAATGTTAAAAATTATTTTCAAAGAATTTTTCCAGATCTTCAGCTTGAATTTGTTTTGGCTCACAAAGACGATATTGAAAAAGTTATTAAACTTCTTGAAAATAGACAGCAAATTAGTCAGTTAAAAGCGGAAATTAAAAGAGAGTTAAAAGGAGAAGAAACTTCATATGAACAATCTGCTGTAATGAGGCTTATTCAATATATTTTAAAAGTTTCTATTGAAAAAAAGGCAAGCGATATTCATATTGAGCCTGAGGAAGATGGAGCGATTGTAAGAATTAGAATTTTTGGAACTTTATACGAACAGTGGGATTTGGAAGAAGATATTTATAATGCTGTTGTTTCAAGAATTAAAGTAGAAGCAAATATGGATGTTAGTGAAAAAAGAAAGCCTCAAGATGGGTCTTTTTCTATGGAAATCGGTGGGAATCACTTCGATTTTAGGGTATCTACTCTTCCAACCGTTTGGGGAGAAAGCGTTGTTATAAGAATCTTGGATAAAAGGAACATTTTAAAAAGATTGGATGATATAGGTATTTCTCCAAAAAATTTGGAAATTTTTAAACAAGGATTAAGAAAACCAAATGGTATCTTTCTTGTAACAGGACCAACTGGTAGTGGTAAGTCTACGACCTTATATGCTTCTTTACACGAAATAGCAGGGGTTGATAAAAAAGTAATTACGGTAGAAGATCCTGTTGAATATAAACTTAGGGGTATTCAGCAAGTAAATGTAAATCCAAAAGCTGGGCTTACTTTTGCCAGTGCTTTAAGGAGTATTTTAAGACAAGACCCTGATATTATTATGATAGGAGAGATTAGAGATGTAGAAACTCTTGAAATAGCTATAAAAGCTGCTTTAACCGGACATTTGGTTTTATCTACGCTTCATACAAACGATTCAGTAAGTGCAATTAGCAGAATGGTTGATATGGGAGCTGAACCATATTTAGTAGCTGCTAGTTTAGTAGGGGTTGAGGCTCAAAGACTTGTAAAAACTATTTGTCCTTATTGTAAAACGACTTATAAGCCAAGCGATGCTTATCTTGAACCAATAAAACATATGCTTCCGGCTAATCCAATTTTTTATAAGGGAAGAGGATGTGAGAAATGTAATATGACTGGATTTTCTGGAAGAACTTTGGTTACGGAAGTATTTTTAAATGACGAAAAGCTTGAGAGTATGATTGCTAAAAATAAAGAAAAAACGGAACTTTTGGAATATTTAAAATCTAAAGGATTTAAAAATATGTTTTACGATGGATTGATTAAAGCTTTAAAAGGCGAGACTACTTTGGAAGAAGTTTATAAGGTAGCAAAACCATGAAATATTTTAAAGTTACATTTTTTTATAAGGGTAAGCAAAGCGAAACTATTATAAAATCCTTAAATAAAGCTGAAGCGATTATAGATGCTAAAAAAATTAACAAGGGGCTTTTGATAAAAGTTGAAGAAGTTCCTATGCCTTTTGAAGAAAAGATAAAGCTTTTTAAAGATATTTTTTATTCAAGAATTCTTAGGAAAAAACTAAAATATCCATCTTATATTGGAGCTTTAAGACAACTTTCGGTTTTAATAAAGGCTGGTATTTCTTTAAAAGATGCATTGGAAGATATTGGAGAAAATACTAGCGATCCTTTAATTAAAGAGATTTTTTTAAAAGCTGCTGATGCCATTGATAGTGGAAAAAGTTTAACGGATGCTTTTTCTGAATATGAAGAATATCTTGGAGGAATTTCTTTAGCTATGATTAGGCTTGGAGAACAAACAGGTGATTTGGCAATGGCAATAGAATATTTGGCAGATATTTATGAAAATATGTATGAAAATAGAAAGAAAATGATAAAAGCTCTTCGTTATCCGATAATTACTCTTATAGCAATAGCTGCTGCGTTTGTATTTTTGATTTTGTTGGTAGTTCCGAAATTTAAAGCGATGTTTGAACAACTTCATGCCGAACTTCCTCTTCCAACTAGAATATTGCTTTTAATCGAACATGTTTTGTCAAATTATGGTTTATTGGTGCTTGGAATTTTTGTATTAATTTTAGTGGTTGTTATTTTTATGTACAAATCTAATAAAGAATTTAAATACAAAATGGATAAGATTTTATTAAAAACTCCTTTAATAGGAAACATTATAAAAAATGCTACTCTTCATAGGTTTTTGTTAACTCTTTCTTCTTTGGTGAAATCAGGAATACCTTTGCTTGAAGCTTTAAAAATTAGTGAGGGAATAGTTGAAAACGAAGTTTTAAAAGAAAAAATAAATACTGTTATAAGGGGTATTAATCAAGGTAGAAGTTTAAGCGAAATGATGAAAGAGACTAAATTCGTTAATTTTATAGCTCTTAGAATGATTAGCGCTGGCGAAAATTCTGGTGAGCTTGATAATATGTTAAATAATGCCGCTAAATATTATGAAGATAAATTTCAAGATATTATAGATAATATGCAAGCTTCAATTGAACCGATTATGTTAACTATTATTGGATCTTTGGTTTTATTACTTGCTCTTGGTATTTTCTTGCCAATGTGGGATTTGGCAAGTGCGGCGAGAAATATGTAGTTATTTTTCAAATTCTTCTAAATCATCTTCTTCTTTATTTATTTTGTAGTTTTTGTATTTTGGATCTTTTTTAATTTCATCAAGCTCTTTTTTTAATTTTTTGTATGCTATTTGAATGTTCATAATAGCCGCTCCAACTCCCCAAAATACGCCAAGCCATAAAAGCCAAGAATACCCAAAAGTATTTTTCATCCAAATTCCAATTCCAACTCCCATAAGAATTGCTACAACTATAGAAATGCCAAGAGAGAGCTTATCAGCTCCCTCTATTATTTTTCCTATTTTTTTAGATTTCATTTGCTATTTCTTTGTAAGCGTTTAAAGTATTTTCAATGTCTTCGTTTGTCATTGGAGTGCATATAAATCCAGTTTCATATGCACTTGGAGCAAAATAAAATCCTCTTTTTAACATTTTATTATGGAATTTTGCATATCTTTTGGTATTGGATTGATTTACTTCCTCAAAGTTTTGAGGAAGTTTAGGATTAAAGAAAAATCCAAACATGCTTCCAATTACGTTGTAATTAAAATCAATTTCTTTTTCTTTGCTAATTTCGCTAAATCCTTTCATTAGCTTGTTCGCTTTTTCTTCTAAGTCTTTGTAAATTTCTGGGTTTTGTTTTAGTTTTTTAATTGTAGCAAGCCCGGCGCTCATAGCTACTGGGTTTCCAGATAAAGTTCCAGCTTGATATACGGGACCTACAGGACTTAGAAGTTCCATTATTTCTTTTTTTCCAGCGAATGCTCCAACTGGCATTCCTCCTCCAATAACTTTTCCAAATGTAACAATATCGGCTTCAATGCCGTAAATATCATAACTTCCTCTTAAACTTGCTCTAAATCCGCTCATTACCTCATCAAATATCAATACAGCGTTATAATGATTACAAATTTCTCTTAGTTCTTGCAAGAATTCTTTTTTGGCTGGAACTAAGCTCATGTTTCCTGCAATTGGTTCAATTATTACACATCCAACATCACCTTTTTCAAAGCATTTTTTAACTGATTCTATATCGTTATATTTTGCAAGAAGAGTATGTTTTGTAAAATCTTTTGGAACTCCCGGACTGCTTGGCACTCCAAAAGTAGCCGCGCCACTTCCGGCACTAACAAGAAGTGAATCGCTATGTCCGTGATAGCACCCTTCGAATTTAATAATATCGTCTTTGTTTGAATAAGCTCTTGCAAGTCTTATTGCGCTCATTGTAGCTTCTGTTCCTGAATTTACAAATCTTATTAAATCTAAATGAGGAAAAAGTTCTAATACTTCTTTTGCAAGCTCAACTTCTACTTTTGTAGGAGCACCAAAGCTTACTCCTTTTTTAACTGCCTTAATTATTGCTTCTTGGGTTTCTTCATCGCAATGTCCAAAAATTAAAGGTCCCCAACTTTGAATGAAATCGAGATATTTATTTCCTTCAATGTCCCAAATATAAGCACCTTTTCCTTTTTCGATAAATGGAGGTTCTCCTCCAACACTTTTAAAAGCTCTTACTGGAGAATTTACGCCGCCTACTATATATTTTGCTGCTTCTTGTATCATTTTCTTCCTTTTTTGTTAAAATTATACAAAAAAAGGATCGTAATGAGAATTGATGAAGCTTTAATTAGAAAACTTGAAAATTTGGCGATGATTGAAGTAGAAAATAAAGAAAAGATGGCAAAAGATTTAGCTGAAATAGTCGAATTTGTTGAACTTTTAAATGAAGTAGATACAAGTGAGGTTGATGCTACTTTTTCTACTTTAAACAATCCAACTCCGCTTAGAGAAGATGAGCCTAAAAGAAGCGAGGTAATTAAAGACGTTTTAAAACATGCTCCAAAAGCAAAAGATGGGTATTTCATAGTTCCAAAAATTATTGAAGGATAAAAAATGTCTGAAGTGACTTTTAGTTTAGAAGAGCTCTTAGCAAGCGTTTCTCAACATAACGCAAGTGATTTGCATTTAAATGTAAATGCCGAACCAATGCTTAGAAAAGATGGAAGGCTTGTGCCTTTAAATCTTCCGAAATTGAAAAACGAAGATGTTATAAGGCTTTGTTATTCTGTTTTGACGGATGAACAAAAGAAAAATTTAGAAAATGATTTGGAAATTGACTTTTCTTTTGAAATTCCTGGAATTGGTAGATTTAGGGCAAATTATTATTATGAAAGAGGAAATTTAGCCGCAGCTTTTAGAATTATTCCTCCAAGACCTCTTACATTAGATGAATTAAATTCTCCTGCGGTATTTAAAGAGTTAATTAAAAAAGATAAAGGTTTAATTTTAGTAACAGGACCGACTGGAAGCGGTAAATCTACTACTCTTGCGGCTATGCTTAACGAAATTAATGAAAATTACAATAAACATATTATTACAATCGAAGATCCTATAGAATTTGTGCATCAACATAAAAAATCTATTTTTTCTCAAAGAGAGGTTGGAAGAGATACGAAATCGTTTCAAAGAGCTTTAAGAGCGGCTCTTAGGGAAGATCCCGATGTGATTTTAATTGGGGAAATGAGAGATAAAGAAACGATTGCCGCTGCTATTACCGCGGCTGAAACCGGGCATTTGGTATTTGGTACGCTTCATACCAATAGTGCCGATCAAACGATAAATAGAATCGTAAATGTATTTCCAGCTGAAGAGCAAGATCAAATTAGAACTCAGCTTTCAATGGCTCTTGCTGCGGTTATTGCTCAAGTATTGATTCCTAAAATAGGCGGAGGAAGAGTTGCCGCTCATGAGATTATGATAAATAATCCTGCAATTGCAAATTTAATTAGAGAAAATAAAATTCAACAAATTTATTCTCAAATGCAGTTAAACCAAGGTGCTACCGGAATGCAAACGATGAATCAGGTTTTAGCGGATTTGGTAAGAAGAAATATTATTACAAAAGAAGACGCTATGGCAAAAACTACAAAACCGGAAGAATTAAGGAAATTAATTGGATATTAAAGATTGTTTGGTTGAAAGTTATAATTATGATTTGCCTAAAGATTTAATTGCCAAATATCCTATAACGCCAAGAGATGAAGCAAAACTTTTAGTATATGATAGAAAAAAAGATAAAGTTATTCATACTGTTTTTAAAAACGTGCTTGATTTTGTAGGAGATAAAACTTTTATTTTTAACGATACTAAAGTTATAAAAGCAAGAATTTTTGGCAAAAAAGAGAGCGGAGGTAAGATAGAATTACTTTTAAATAGACCTTTTGAAGACAAATTTTTAGTTTATATTAGAGGAAAAGTTAAAAAAGGAACTAGGCTTTTTTTTGGTAATGGACTTGAAGCTAAAGTAATAGAGCTTTTGGAAGATGGCAGTAGAATTGTGAGTTTTGAAAAAGATGGTAAAACTTTGAGTTTTTTAGAGTTAATTAAGATTTTAGAAAAAATAGGGCATGTACCGTTGCCTCCTTATATTAAAAGAAATGATGAAAAGATAGACGAAAAAGAATATCAAAGCGTATTTGCTAAAAAGGAAGGAGCAGTTGCTGCTCCTACGGCTTCTCTTCATTTTACTACCGAGCTTTTGGATAAAATCAAAAAAAAAGCGTTTTTAACTTTACATGTAGGAGCTGGAACGTTTAAGCCTGTTGAAGTTAGCGATATTAGAGAACATAAAATGCATAGCGAATATTTTGAAATTCCTAAAAAAACTGCTATAATTTTAGATAGCGATGAAGAAATAGTTGCTGTTGGAACGACAGCCGTTAGAACTATTGAATATTATGCAAGGGAAAAAAAATTAAATGGAGAGTGTGATTTGTTTTTAAATCCTTTAAATCCTCCAATTAGAGTAAATCATTTAATTACGAATTTTCATCTTCCAAAATCTACTCTTATTATGCTTGTAGCTTCTTTTGTTGGAAGAGAAAAAACTTTAAAACTTTATAAAGAGGCTATTGAAAATAAATATCGGTTTTATAGCTATGGAGATGCAATGCTTATAATTTAAGGAGATATTATGGATTTTTCAAAACCAATAGAAATACTTCCAAACATTTGGTGGGTTGGTTACGTAATTCCAAATGATCCGTTTCAATGTCATGTTTATTTAATAGAAAATGGAGATGAAAGTATTTTGATTGATCCTGGTAGTATGATTACTTTTCCTGTAACGCTTGAAAAAGTCGTTCAAATTACTTCTTTGAGAAATATCAAATATATTATTATGCATCATCAAGATCCGGATATTGTTGGTTGTTTTTCAACTCTTGAGAGCATAATGCCTTATAGGGAAGATAGAAGGGTGGTTACTCATTGGAGAACTTGGATGCTTTTAAAGCATTATCAATGGAAAACGCCTTTTTATTTAGTTGATAAAGAAGGTTGGAAATTAAAAGCAAAAGATAGAGAGTTTGAATTCGTATTTACTCCGTATGCGCATTTTGCGGGTGCTTTTTGTACTTACGATAAAAAAACTGGAGTTTTATTTTCAAGCGATATTTTTGGAGGATTGACTGAAGAATTTAAGTTTTACGCAGATAAAGAATATTTAGAACAAGCCAAACTTTTTCATAAACATTATATGCCTCATAAAACCGTTTTAAATTATGCATTAAGAAAAATCGAAGAAAAAAATCCAAAAATGATTTTGCCTCAGCATGGAAGTATTATTAAAGAAGATATGGTTAAATATATGATTGATGGATTGAAAGATTTAGAGTGCGGACTTTATTTGATGGATGATTTTGTAGATGATATTTTGATTTTAAATGAAGTAGATGAAATTTTTAAAACTTTTATTCATTCTTTAATTGTTAATGAGCCGTTTGATAAGATTATAGAAAAAATATAT
>JAMORJ010000110.1 GCA_027063595.1 Nautiliaceae bacterium
ACTGGTTTGCTGCATAAATTGTAATTTCTTTTAAATCTTGAAGTTTTTCATTTGTTAAATAATCAATTGTATAAATTCTATCGATTTCGTCTCCAAAAAATTCTATTCTGATTACATTATCTTCAAAATAAGTAGGGAATATGTCAATTACTTCTCCATTTACTCTAAAATTTCCTCTTTCAAAATATTTATCGTTTCTTGTATAACCCATTGAAAGCAAACGAAGCATAAGTTGTCTTTGGGATATCTCATCTCCAACGGCTATTTTTGCTACCATTTTTTTGTATTCAAGCGGATTTCCAAGCCCATATAAAGCAGATACTGACGCTACGACTATTACGTCATCATATTCAAGTAAACTTGCCGTAGCGCTTACTCTAAGTCGTTCGAGTTCGGCATTAATTGAGCTATCTTTTTCTATGTATAAATCTTGTCTTGGCAGATATGCTTCTGGTTGATAATAATCATAATAACTTATAAAATATTCTACGTGATTGTTGGGAAAAAATTCTTTAAATTCCGAATATAATTGAGCCGCTAAAGTTTTATTGTGAGTTAAAATTAAAGTTGGCATTTGAAGACGCTCAATTATGTTTGCCATTGTAAAGGTTTTACCGCTACCAGTAACTCCAATTAGGGTATTGTATCTACTTCCTTTTTTTATGCAATTGCTTAGTTTTTCTATAGCTTGGGGCTGATCTCCGGTTGGTTTAAAGTTTGAATTTAGTTTGAACAAATTCATCCTTTTTATTATAATTATAACAAAAAGGAGAAAAAATGGATCTTTTAGCTAAATTAAACGAAAAGATTGATTCGCTTTTGACAAAATATGAGGCTCTTCAGGAAGAAAACGCAAGACTTAATAATGAAATTTCGAATTTAAAACAAGAACTTGAAGAAAAAGAGTTTGAGTTAATGGAATGTAAAGAAAAAATAGCTCTAAAAGAAATTGAACTTGAAGAAGTTTTAGCGAAAATTGAATCAATTCTTTCAAAATGAAAAAAATATCAATTTCTGTAATGGGTGAAAAATTTGAATTAGAGCTTGAGGATGAATTTTTTGAGTTTGTAAAAGAAGATTTGTTAAAAATTCAAAATCCAACTCCAAAAGAGTTGCTTTTTTGGGTCCTTCAAAAAAATAAAGAAGATTTTGAAAAAGAAAAAAAGATAAAAACGATTGTGGAAAAATTGGAAGGTTTAATATGAAATCTTTTACGATGTTAGAATTAATTTTTGTAATCGTAGTAATTGGAATTTTAGCCGCTATTGCGATTCCAAGATATTTTTTACTTGGAAATTCTGCGCATGAAGCTAATTTAATTTCTTTTGTAAGAACTTTAAATAGAACTACAGGCGAGGATTTGTGGGCAAGAAGCATAAACGAAGGTAAAAATGGTAGTATTACGAATTTAGCCACTAAAGAGGATGCCGTTTTTTTAAGCAAGTATATTCAGATACCAAAAGAGATTAACATTTCTTCAATAAATCTTAAAAATTGTGGAAATGGAGAATATAAAACTGTTATGATAGCAGATTTTACCGTAGCTGGAGAAGAGTATAATATTACTTGTAAAGATGGAACTTCAAAAAGCGCTCCTTATTTTAAATTAATTAGGGTTAAAGACAATAAAGTTTTAGTAAATAGAGAATAGCGTAGCGAATTTGTAAAGAAAATGTGTTATAATAATGAAATTAAATTTTTTAAAGGAGAAATAATGAAAAAAGCATTTACGATGATTGAATTAATATTCGTAATTGTAATTTTAGGAATTTTAGCTGCTGTAGCGCTTCCAAAGTTTTTAGGAGTAGCTCAACAAGCTCATGAAGGAAATATTAAAAGTTTTATTGGAACTTTAAATAGAACCGTTGCTCCAACATTATGGAGTAAATCTATTGCTGAAGGACACGATGGAAATATTTCTTATTTGGATTTAGAATATTATAAAGGTAATAGCGATAATAATTTAACTAAATACGTAGATATGCCAAAAGAAATAAAAGATTTGAATTTGTCTCATTGCAATAATCCTTCTGAGTATAAAATCGTTGGATGGATAGATAGTGGTGTAGCTGGTGCAAATTATTTTATTGCATGTGTTGGAGGTAATGCAAATCAAGCGCCTAAATTTGCTGCATTTAAACAAATTTCACCAACTAATGAGTTATCTATGAGCAATTTGGGAGATCATAATACAACGGATATTGCGGCAACTCCTGCTCAATTTAGCGGATCAGAAGAAGGTAACTTGCTTAAATAATGAGAAATTCATTTACAATAATTGAACTTGTTTTTGTAATAGTCATCCTCGGAATTCTTGCCGGGGTGGCTATTCCAAGACTTTTTAGCGGAATTGATGAAGCGAAAATAACTAAGGCAAAAACTCAAGTTGCAAATATTAGAGCTGGAATTTCTTCTTTATATTCAAAAAACATAATGGCTGGAAATGTGGATAAATGTCCAGAACTTGAAAAATCAATTAGTGATGATGTTTTGTTTGAGAATGTAATTTATCCTCCAATAAAAAAAGATAGCGGCGATATAAAATGGCATTACGAAAACAATTCTTCTAGCGAAACTAATTATACTTTAAAAGTTGGAGAATACATGGTTAGATTTACGTATGAAAAAAATACTTCTAAAAATTGCGCATTTGAGTGTAACGACTCAAATTCTCCTCTTTGTAAATGAGATATTTTAATATAGCAATTTTAAATACTCCTACGATTTTTACTTATCAATCTTCCTTTGATTTAAAAAAAGGAGATGTTGTTAAGATTTTTTTAAGAGAAAAAGAAGTATTAGGATATGTAGTAGAAGAAGTTAATAAACCTAATTTTGAGTGTAAAGACGTAATTGAAAAAGTTTGGGAGTTTAATGAAAATTATCAAGATATAATCGAATTTATTTCAAAATATTATTTTTCTTCTATTGGAGAAGCGGCGGGGCTTTTTTATATGATAGAAAATAAAAAGCCTAAAATAGGGGATGAGTGTAAAATTGGTGTTAATGTGAATTTAACCGAAAAACAAAAAAAAGCTTTTGAATTTTTAAAAAAGCATGATATTAGCATTCTTTTTGGAGATACGGGAAGTGGAAAAACCGAAATTTATATAAAGCTTATAGAAGAAGCAATAAATTCTAATAAACAATCGCTTTTTCTTTTACCAGAAATTGCAATAACATCTCAAATGGAAAAAAGACTTAAAAAACATTTTAAAGATTTAGTCGAAATTTGGCATAGTAAAATAACTAAAAAGAAGCGCAATGAAATTTTAAGAAAACTTGTTGATGGAAAAATTAAAGTAATTGCTGGAGCAAGAAGTGCTCTTTTTTTGCCTTTTAGTAATTTAGGTCTTATTATAGTTGATGAAGAGCATGACGATAGTTATAAATCTGAACAAATACCAAAATATAATGCAAAAGATTTAGCAATTTATTTTGGCAAAATTTTAAAAGCTAAAGTAGTGCTTGGAAGTGCTACGCCTCTTGTTAGTGATTTGTATAAATTTCCTTATTTTAGGCTTAAAGGTACTTTTTATAACACTACTAAAAAGAGAATTTTTGTAAAAAATTTTAATGAGATTATTATAAGTAAAATAAAAGAAAAATTGACTCAAAAAAAACAAGTTATAATTTTTGTCCCAACAAGAGCTCATTTTAAGTATATGATTTGTAAAAATTGTGGTGAGGCAATTAAATGTAAATATTGCGATGTTGGAATGAGCCTTCATAAGGATAAATTAGCTCTTAAGTGTCATTATTGTAATTATACTCAAAGAATTCCAAATATTTGTCCAAATTGTGGAGGAAGTGAATTTTTAAACGAAAGAAAAGGAACGAGTGAGATAGTAGAAGAACTAAGAGAGATTTTTCCACGCGCCGTTATTGAAAAATTTGATAGAGATATTCTTACTTCTAAAAGTAGAGTCGATAAAATTTTAAAAAGGTTTTCAAATAAAGAAATTGATATTTTAGTAGGTACTCAAATGCTTAGTAAAGGTCATGATTATCCAGAAGTTGCTTTAAGTATCGTACTTGATATAGATTTTATTTTAAATAGCGCAGATTTTAGGGCAAGAGAAAGGGCTTTTTCTTTGGCAAAGCAAGTTGAGGGAAGAGCTGGGAGAAAAGAAGATGGAGAAGTTATTATTCAGACTTTAAACAAGGAATTTTTTAATAGGGATTTTGATGATTTTTACGAAGAAGAGATAGAGTTTAGAAAAGCTCTTTTTTATCCTCCTTTTTCAAGAATTTGTAAAATTGAATTTGTTGATAAGAAAAAAGAAGTGGCTAAAAGAAATATGAAAGAATTTTTAGATTGTATAGGAGAGAGGGAAGAAATATTGGGATATGGCGAAGCTCCTATTTTTAAACTTCAAAACAAATATAGATATTATGTCCTTTTTAAAGGGAAAAATCTTCATAAAATAATCTATCCTTGCATTGATCTTTCAAAAGCTAAAGCAGATATGGATCCTGTAAGCTTTGTGTAATTTTTAAATTTTTTGTTTTGTTGACAGGGGGGGGTAAAAGTATATAATTTTTAGTTGACAAGTTAATAGTAAAGGTTTATAATTAAATTAAAAGACTTTAATCGCAACTTAAGTTAAGTTTAATTAAGGAGAAAAGATGATTTTTAAAAATTATAAAGATGAATTAGAAAAATCATTAGAGGATAACAAAGAGCTTCTTAAAAAAATAGATGAATTAGAAAAAGAAATAGAAGAATTAACCAAGGAAAATTCTAATCTAAAAGCTCAACTAGCTCAAAATCAGCTAAATAACGAAAAAATGGATTTATGTTATTCTTTGCTTAATTCTTCTGAAAATAATATAACCGAAATTGCTCAAAATACTCATGAAAACATTGAATTTTTCATAAATATGTCAAAAGAAAACGAACAAGTTAAAGTAGAAATTGAAGAATTAAGAGATATTTTCGATAAATTTTTAAAAGAGATTAAAAGTCTTTTGGAGTTTGCTTCTACTGCCAAGGAAAATATAAATAATCTAAACAACTCGGTAGAAGAAATTAAAAGTGTTATTAATTTAATTAAAGATATTGCCGATCAGACGAATCTTTTAGCGTTAAATGCGGCAATTGAAGCGGCAAGAGCGGGAGAACATGGAAGAGGATTTGCGGTAGTTGCCGATGAGGTTAGGAAGTTGGCTGAGAGAACGCAAGAAGCTACAAAAGAAGTTGAAGTTACCATTAACGTTTTAAGACAAAATACTTCTTCTTTAACAGAAGAAGGAGAAAATTTAGACAAAATCATTCAAGAAATGCAAGAGTTTATGGAAGAATTTAAAGAAGGTTTTAATGCTTTAGAAACTCTTGATGAAAAGTTATTTAGTAGGTTTGATACTTTATCCGATACTTTAACTGCTGTTGAGCAAAAAATAAATAATCTTCTCTTTAAGGTTAAAAATTACAAAGAAAAAATAATGGGCAAAAGTAAATATAAAGAAGATTTGGGAGAGCATAGTTTCGATTCTTGGTATGAAGGAGCTGGTAAAAGCGCATTTTCTAATACGGATGCGTATAAAGAAATTAAGCAAACTCAAAAGGATTTTGAAGGGCATATGAGAGATGTCATGGAAGGTAGCATGAAAGAAGCTTTGGGACATTTTCAAAGAGCTGAAATCGAAACTAAAAAAATGTATAAAAATTTAGATGATATGGTCTCTCAAAACAAAGGATAAAATATGGAAAAATTAAAAAAAGATTTTTTGGAAAAAGCAAAATTAATAATAAAAGATAAAGAAAAACTTCAAGAGCTTGAAATAATTACTACGGATTTGTTGATTAAATGTGCAAAAACTTTTGAAGTTAGAGAGGGTATTGTTTTTTTAGATAAAAATCTAAAAATAGTAGAAGTTGATAAAATTTTTAGAGACTGGTTTGATGTTGAAGTTATTAAATTGATTAATAAAGATTTTGTTTCTTTGTTTTCGGAAGAATTTAAAGATGTCGCGAAAAAATTTATAGAAAAGGTTCAAAAAGAGGGATTTAGTAAAAAGAAAAATTTTTACATTAAAGTAAACGGCAAAGAACTTTTGGTTGATATAAGAGGAGAAGTCGTAAAAATAAAAAACGACGAATATATTATGTTGAATTTTAAGAAAAAGGAAGTAAATTCAATAGGATATAAATTAAGCGTAATAGAAGAACAAATTGCAAATTTAGTTGTAAGAATTAAAGATTTCGAAGCGTTAATGAAAGAGGTTTTAAATGTTTTTATAGATTCAAAACTTTTTGATTTTGGATGGATTGCTAAGATTGACAAAGATGCCAAACAAGTTATTCCAGTAGTTACTCCAAGCGAAACTCAGGAAGATATAGATTTTAAAAATCAGTTTTTCGATTTTAACTATTTTCGTGGAATACTTGAGATGTTAATATCTCAAGAGGCTGTTGTGGTAGAAAATGTTAAATTTAGAGATAAAAAATACAAAAAAAGTATCGTTTTTCCTTTGTATAAAAAATGGGAGTATTCAAATTCAGAAGAAATTGGATATGCGGTTTTGGTATATAGCCAAGATAATTTAGAATTTAGCGATGATGAATTTGTAATTTTAAAAGAGATTATTTACAAAATAAATTTGGCAATAGCGGATATTTTTTTAAAAGAAAAAGCAAACGTTATAATTTCTACCGATACTTTAACTCATTTGCCAAAAAGAGAAATTTTTATTAAAGAGGTAAGAGAGAATTTAAAAAATAAAATCCCTTTTGCGGTAGTTTTAATTGATATTGATAAATTAAAAAAAGTAAACGATGTGCTTGGATTTTGGGCTGGGGATAAAGCTATTAAAAAATTGGCGGAATATTTAAGAACATCTCTTAAAAAAAGTTTGGTAGCAAGAATTGGTAGTGATGAGTTTGGAGTAATTATTAAAGGGGATAAAAAAGATATTTACAATACTTTAGATGAAATTTTGAAATTTAACGAAGATATCGTTCAAATAAATGGTAGCGGAGTATATTTGCCAATAAGCGTTGGAGTTTCTTTTTATCCAGACGATGCTATAAAAGAAGAGGATTTGATTTTATTAGCCGAAAACGCTTTAAGTGATGTTAAAAAAAGAGGAGGTAAAAGTATTGGATATGCAAATAAAAATATTAAATTTTTACCAAAAGATTATTTAGAACTTGAAAAAGAGTTAAAAGAAGCGATTAAAAACGACGAATATGTAATGTTTTATCAACCTATTATAGATATAAAAGAAAATAAGGTTTGGGGAGTAGAGGCTCTTCTTAGATGGAAAAGTAAAAAAAGAGGGCTTGTAAGTCCTGGTAGGTTTATTCCAATTCTTGAAGAGAGCGGTCTTATTAACGAAGTTGGTGATTTGATAATGGAAAAAGTATTGAATGATGCAAAAGAATTTGAAGATTTGAAATTTACTTTTTCGATGAATATTTCGGTAACTCAACTTTTATCTCAAAATGTGGCTTTAAAGCTTATTAATAAAATCAAAGAAAAAGGCGTAAAAAAAGAAAATATAATAGTTGAAATTACCGAATCGGTATTGATGGAAAACATTGATATTATTTTTTCTCAAATAGAGCTTTTGAAAAGAGAAGGAATAGGAATAGAAATTGATGATTTTGGAACTGGTTATTCTTCTCTTAGTTATTTAAAAAAACTTCCTGTTTCGGCTTTAAAAATCGATAGAAGTTTTGTAAAAGATTTATTGACTGATGAAGAAGATTTGTTGATAGTAAATGCAATAGTGTCAATGGCAAAAGCTCTTCATAAAAAAACTATCGCAGAAGGTGTAGAAACTCAAGGCGTTTATGAAATTTTAAAAGGAATAGGAGTTGATTATGTTCAAGGATTTTATTTTGCAAAACCTATGCCAAAGGAAGATTTAAAAGAATTTTTAAAAAGTTTTAGATAATTTTTTTTGTTTTTTGTTTAAAGTAGAATTGCTTTGAATATTTGGTTTTTCGTTATAATTTTGAAAACCTTTAAAAGGTAAATTATGGAAAAGTTAAAAGATTGTGATTTAGTGATTTTTTATAACGAAAAACCAAAAAAGCTTATTAAAGATTATGTGGTACTTGGTGGGAGCGATAAATTTTCAAAAGTAGATATCCCAAAAACTTCGAAAAAATTACCTCTTTTATTAGCAAGACTTGCTTATGTTTTTGAAATATATGATAAAAAATTTAAGGAGGATATGGACTTTGAAGATTTTGTAGAAATTATTTTAAAATCCATTAGAGTAAAAAAAGAAATTCAAAATCATGATACTACTTTAGAAGAAATTGCTGGAGTTTTATATTTGATTGATAATGCAAAAAAAATTGGAGTGGTTATTGGGGAAATAGAAGAAGAGGAGTTTGAAAATTTACTAAGTTTTTTAAAAATGTTTGAGGAAAAAATTGAATTTATAAATAAAGAGGGTGAACTCGAATTTTATGGAATTTAAGGAGAAAAAATGCTTTTAAATACTTATAATAGATTTGATGTTGAATTTGTAAAAGGAGAAAATGCAACTTTATGGGATAAAGAAGGAAATGAATATATAGATTTTACGAGTGGTATAGGAGTAGTTAGCGTTGGACATGGAAACATAAGACTTTCTAATGCTATTTGCGACCAAGCAAGACATATTATTCATATTTCAAATCTTTATAGAATCCCTCCTCAAGAAAAATTAGCTGAGATTTTAGTTGAAAAAAGTAAAATTAAAGGAGGAGTTTTCTTTTGTAATTCTGGGGCTGAAGCGAACGAAACGGCTCTTAAGATTGCAAGAAAATATGGAGAAATTAATGGAGAAGTTAAAAGATACAAGGTAATTACGCTTGAGAATTCTTTTCATGGAAGGACGATTTCTACTTTAAAAGCAACCGGACAGCCAAAATTCCATCAGTATTTTGGTCCTTTTCCAGATGGATTTGTATATGCTAAAAATATTAAAGACATTTACGATAAAATTGATGAAAAAACTGTTGCCGTAATGATTGAGTTAATTCAAGGAGAAGGGGGAGTTAATCCTTTTGATAAGGAAGAAGTTCAAGAACTTATAAATGAACTTAAAAAGAGAGACATTTTATTAATTGTTGATGAAGTTCAAACTGGAATTTATAGAACAGGAGAATTTTTAGCAAGTAATTTGTATGAAATTACGCCCGATATCGTGACTTTGGCAAAAGGACTTGGCGGAGGAGTTCCAATAGGGGCGGTAATTACTAGTTTGGTAGATGTATTAAAGCCTGGAGATCATGGAAGTACTTTTGGAGGAAATTATTTATCTACTAGAGCTGCGATTGAGGTTATTAAGATTTTAGATGAATATTATAAAAGCGGTATGTTAAAAGAAACTATAGAATACTTTGAAAATAAATTGCTTGAAATTGAAAAAGAGTTTTCCAATTTGTTTGATAACGTAACCGGATATGGACTTATGAGAGCTTTAAAAGCTAAAAATAGCAAAATTAGAGACGAAGTAGTAAAAAAAGCTTTTGAAAAGAGAGTTTTAGTGTTAAAAGCTGGAAGCGATAAAGTAAGATTTTTGCCTCCTCTTACTATTACAAAAGAAGAGATTGATGAAGGTTTTGATAGGTTAAAAGCGGCTGTTAATAACATAGAATTTGAGGGTGCTTAATGAAAAAATTGCTTTTTTTTATTCCTCTTTTTTTAAATGCCGAAATTTTGAGCGATTTAAAACAGCAAGAAATTAATTATGATAGATTGAAAAGTCTTGCAAATTCAAGAGAAGTTAAGAAATCTTGGATAAATCCAATTATGGTTCAATATTTAATTAATAAAGATAATTCTCAAGATATTTGGACTACTACAAAACAATTTAGCATAACCGTTAATCAACCGATTTTTAAAAGCGGAGCTATATATTATTCGATTAAATACGCAAAAAAATTAAAAAGTTATAATTTAAAGCAAATTGAAATTCAAAAACGACTTTTAATTAAACAAGCTCTGGATTTGGCATTTGATTATAAAATTAACGAACTTAATAAGAAAGTTTTGTTTTTCCAAATTGAAAACGCAAAAATAAACGTAAAAAGAAAAAAAGAAGCGTTTTTAAGTGGAACTGGGGATAGTAGTGATTTGGATAATGCTATTTTAAATTTAAATGATCTTAAGCTTTCTTTATGCGATTTAAAAATTTCTCAAAACGATTTAAAATATTCTTTTTCTACCATATCAGATTTGGATATAAGAGATGTTAAGCTTCCAGTTTTTAAGATTTTAAAAGAAGATGAATTTTTAAAAAATCATTTAGAATTAATTTCCAAAAAAGAATATAAAAAGGTCGCTTTTTATTTGTATAAAATGCAAACCGGAAATCAACTTTTAAGCATTTCTCTTAATTTAGGTTATACTCACAAATCTATTCAAAACGATTTTTCTTCGGCTAAAAAGTCTTATTATAATTATGGAATTACTTTTTCCGTTCCAATTGACATTAATTCAAAAGATAAAATTGAACAAAAAAAGATAGAGTTTTTAAAGGCTTCTTTGGAGATTAAGGATAAAAAAAGAGAATTAATAAATAGTTTGAGAAAGACTCTAAAAAACATAAAACTTTTATCTCAGAAGAAAAAAATTTACGACGAAAATTATAAAGTGTATGAAAATTTAATTAAATCTACAAAAGAAGCTATAAATGCAGGAAGCGCTACTTATTATGATTTAGAAATTCTTGAAAATTCTAAAAAAGCGCTGGTTTTTAAAAAGAGAATTATTGATTTAAAAATTCAAAAGCTACTTTTTAATTTATATTATCTTCAAACTAGCTTTTTAGATAAAATGTAACTCCTTGTAACAAGGGCTTTTTTATTTTTTCTTTTAAAAGTTGTAGTAAGCGTTAGAAATTGTATAATTGCTTATAAGAAATAATTATATCTAAAAGGAGAGTTATGAAGTTTGATGTTTTAATTATTGGTGCTGGAGGAGCAGGGTTATATGCTGCTCTTAGTGCAATAAAGGAAAATAAAGATTTAGATATAGCCGTGCTTTCTAAAGTGTATCCAACAAGGTCTCATACTGGAGCTGCTCAAGGCGGTATCAATGCTGCTTTAGCAAATGTAGATCCAACTGATAATGAAGAAATTCATACTTTTGATACCATTAAAGGAAGCGATTATTTAGCTGACCAAGAAGCGGTAAAATATATGTGTTATGAAGCTCCAAAAATTATTAGAGCAATGGAGCATATGGGACTTCCTTTTTCAAGACTTAATAACGGAAAAATAGCTCAGCGTCCATTTGGAGGAGCAAGTAAAGATAGAACTTGTTATAGTGCCGATAAGATTGGGCATGTTATGCTTCATACTTTATATGAGCAATGTATAAAAGAAGGCGTTAAATTTTTAAATGAATGGTTTATGTTAAATATTGCTCATAATGGAAAAAGAGTTCAAGGTGTTACGGCTATTAATATAGCAACTGGAGAGACTCATTTTATTAAGGCAAAAGCAATAATTTTGGCTACTGGAGGGCATAGTAGAATATATTGGGGATATACTTCAAACGCTCTTGGATGTACTGGAGATGGAACTGCTGCTGCTTTTAGAGCCGGTCTTCCGCTTAAAGATATGGAATTTTTACAATTTCACCCAACAGGGCTTAGAAAATCGGCAATTCTTGTAAGTGAAGCGGCAAGAGGAGAGGGAGGATATCTTATAAACGCGCTTGGTGAGAGATTTATGAAAAAATATGCACCTGAGAAGATGGAGCTTGGTCCAAGAGATTTGGTAAGTAGAAGTATAATGACAGAAATTAGAGAAGGTAGAGGATTTAAAGATGAAGAAGGAAGAGAATATGTTCATCTTGATTTAACGCATTTGGGAGCTGAAAAGATTAAAGAAAGACTTCCTCAAATTAGAGAACTTGCAATTGATTTTGAAGGAATAGACCCAATAAAAGAACCAATTCCAATTAAACCTACCGCTCATTATGCTATGGGAGGTATTCATACTAATGTAAAATGTGAAACTCCAATAGAAGGAATTTATGCGGCTGGAGAGGCACAATGCGTTAGCGTTCATGGAGCAAACAGACTAGGAGGTAATTCGCTTCTTGATATCGTTGTATTTGGAAATGTAGCTGGAAAAGAAGCTGTAAGATACGCAGAAGCTACTGATTTTGAAGAAGGCGGAGAAGAACTTTTAAGGAAAGATGAAGAATTTATAAAAGAATTAATGAATAAAGAATCTAAAGAAAATCTTGGGGATATGAGAAACGAGCTTGGTGAGATTATGTTTAAATATTTTGGAGTATTTAAAAATGAAAAAGAAATGAAAGAAGGATATGATAAATTAAAAAATTTAATTGATAGAGCTTATAAAAATCTTGGAGTGGAGGATAAATCAAAGGTATTTAACCTTGATTTACAATCAACGCTTGAATTTTTTAATTTGCTTGAGATTGCGGATGTTTTAGCTTATGCTTCTCTTCAAAGAAAAGAAAGTAGGGGTAGTTTTTATAGAGACGATTATCCAAAAAGAGATGATGAAAATTATTTATATCATTCAATGATTACGAAAAATGCTGATGGTAGTTTTAAATATGAAAAAAGTGAAGTTGATTTAAGTTTATACGAACCAGCAGAGCGTAAATATTAAAAATGAAGATTTTTTTTCTTTTTTTTTGAAGTGGTCTCCCGGGCGGGATTTGAACCCACGACCTTCGGATTAGGAATCCGACGCTCTATCCAACTGAGCTACCGGGAGATGATATGAAATTATATCATAAGAAAGGTTGAAAATGAAAAAAATAAAATATACGGCAAGAATTAAAAGATACGATCCTGATACAAATAAAAGTTATTTTCAAGATTTTGAGGTTGAAGTTGAAGATAGTTTGACGGTGCTTGAGCTTTTAATGTATATAAAAGATAAAATCGATTCTACTCTAACTTTTAGAGCTTTTTGTAGAAGTGCAATTTGCGGAAGTTGTGCGATGATTATTAATGGAAGAGCAGGACTTGCTTGTAAAATTCAAGCAAAAGATAAGATTAAAAACGGAGTTATAACAATTGAACCTTTAAATCATTTGCCTGTAGTTAGAGATCTTGTAGTAGATCAAGAACCGGCTTTTAATAAATTAAAAAAAGTAAAACCATATCTCGTGCCTGATCCAAAAGTTGTTCCTGATAATACGAAGGTAGAATCTTTAGTATTGCCTGAAGAATTTAAAAGATACGATAAACAAACCGATTGTATTTTGTGTATGGCTTGTTATGGGCAATGTAACGCTCTTGAAGGAGATGAAAAATATTTAGGACCTTTTCAATTGGTAAAAGCTTTTAGATTTATTATGGACACAAGAGATGGAGTGGATGTAGAAGAGAGAATAAAACTCGTAGAAGATCATGGAATTTGGGATTGCGTTCAATGTCAAATGTGTCTTGCTGCTTGTCCTAAAGGAATTGCGCCTTGCGATGATATACTTGAACTTAGAAGAATTGCAAAAGATACCGGTGAAGAAAATATCGCTACTCGTAGAGCTAAATTCTGGTTTGCTACCGTATATGAAACAGGACAAATCGATAAGTTTCATTTACCAGAGGTTGCGTTTGGAGATGAGAGAGGAAAAGAAATTACTAAAAAACTTGAAGAAGAATTTAAATCTCGCGGTATGAGCGAAGATGAATTTGCTCCAAAACCGTTTGAAGGAATTGAAAAATTTAGAAACTTTATTAAAAAACTCGAAAAGGAACTATAATGAAAATCGGAATTTATCCTGGATGTTGTTTTCAAGGAGCGGATATTCATAATTATGATATTACAGTAAATTTTTTGGAAAATATGGGAGTTGAGTGGGTTTTACTTGATAAAGCGGCATGTTGTGGTGGTGGAGTAATTGATGAAACTAACAAAAAAATAGTATATGGACTTAATGCAAGAAATATTGCTTTAGCTGAAGAGAAAGGGGTTGATTTATATACTCCTTGTAATACTTGTTACATGGTAATTGCAAGAACAAAACTTGCGCTTGATAGCGATCCTAAATTAAAAGATAAAATTAACGAGCTTTTGGCGGAAGAAGGGCTTGAATATAAAGGCGAAGCAAAAATTTATCATACTTTGAATTTAATTAGAGATTTTATAGGATTGGAAAATTATAAATCTAAAATTAAAAGAAAATTATCTGCAAAAGTCGCTCCATATTATGGTTGTCATGTTCTTGCTCCAAATGAAACTGCAATTGATGATCCAGAAAATCCAACTCTTCTTAGAGAAATTCTTGAGCCTCTTGGAGTTGAAATTATTGAAGGATATAAAAACGAAATGACTTGTTGCGGGTATCATGCAAGATTTACCGATCCTGAGCAAAAAGAGCGTTTGGCTGTTAAGCCGCTTGAAGGAGCAAAAGAGGCTGGAGCTGATTTAGTGGCAACTCCATGTCCTTTGTGTCATAAAGCTATGGATGGGTATGAAGAGCCTATTTTACAAGTTACCCAGCTTATTAACCTTGCTTGTGGAAATAGCGAAAAAGAAGCACATTTGGATTTTAATAAAACTAAAGTAAATCTTAAGTTGTCTTAATCCCCTTTTTTAGGGCTTTTTTTGTTTTCCTAATTCAAAACTATTGTTTTTTTAGGCGCTGTTTTTAAACTCCTTTTTGTATAATTATAAAAAAAGGTTTTTTTTGAGATATGATATTTTAAAAAAAATAGGTGAGGGCAATAGGGGAGAAGTTTATAAAGCTAAACTTGAAGATGGAAGAATTGTTGCTATTAAGTGGGCTAAAAATTATGATATAGACAAAGAATGGGAAATATTAAATTATTTAAACGGATTTTATGCTCCAAAACCTATTTTTAGAGGAAGAAGATTTTTTATTATGGAATTTATTGAAGGAAGGGTTCTTAAAGAATTAATTGGAACTAAAGAGTATTATTTTTTACTGAAAGAAGCGCTTAAAGGAGCTTTTTATTTAGACGAAAAAGGAGTTTTTCATAAGCAGCTTGGAAGATATCATCATATTTTTTTAACTAGTAACGAAGTTAAATTCATAGACTTTGAAAGATCGGTATTTAGCAATAATTCACGAAATTTTTTACAACTTATTGGATATTATTTGATAAGAGATAAAAATCTTGATAAAAGAGAAATTGAAGAAATTATAAAAATTTACAAACAGGATAAAAACAAGGCTTTGGATAGAGCTTTAAGGATTATTGATGAGAGTATTGATAAAGCGTTTTGATGGTAAAAAGTTTTGGTTTGAAGAGTTTGATATAGAAGTAAATAGTGACGAAACTATTTTGGAGGTTTTGGATAAAATAAGAAATAAAAAAAGGGATTTAGCTTATAGGAGCTTTTGTAGAAGCAGTATTTGCGGAACTTGTGCTATTAAAGTAAATGATAAAACTATACTTGCTTGTAAAACTAAAGCAATAGATATGGCTCAGAATAACGAAATTATAATAGAGCCTGTTGATAGGAGTAGGGTATTAAGAGATTTGGTAGTTGATCATAGTTATATTGAAAAAGCTTATAAAGACAATGAGCTTTGGTTTGTAGATAAAATTGATTTTACTAAAGAAAATATTCAAACTCCCCAAGAGCTTAAAAGATACGATAAACAAACCGATTGTATTTTGTGTATGGCTTGTTATTTTGAGTGCGAAGCTTTGGATTTTGATAAAAATTTTGCGGGACCTTTTGTATTTACCAAATATTTTAGATTTGTGTTTGATAGTAGGGATAAAAGAGATAAGCAAGAGAGGATAGAACTTGCTAAAAAAAATGGACTTTATAATTGTATAAATTGTCAGAAATGTATAATGGTATGTCCTAAACAAATAGCAAGTGCTTTTGATATAAAAACGTTACAAAATAATGATAAAAATCCTCCTTTTGCTGTTGCGGGGTTAGATGAAATGAATTTTTTCTAAGGAGTTAACATGGCAGTAAGACCTAATGTAAAAGTGATTGATGAAGAAGTTACTTTTGAAGAAGAGGGGCTTGATGCAAGGGCTTTAATTACGAGAACCGATAAAAGAGGGATTATTACTTTTGCAAGTAAAGCATATAGAGATATGACAAAGTATTCAAAAGAAGAACTTATTGGTAAACCTCATAGCATTGTTAGACATCCGATGATGCCAGAAGTTGCGTTTAAACAGATGTGGGATACGATTTTGGCTGGAAAGCATTGGGAAGGGATGGTGAGAAATTTAAGAAAAGACGGAAAATATTATTGGGTAATCGTTCAAATAGATCCGTTAAACGAAGCTGGAGAAATTATTTACGATAAACCAGAAGAAATTGCTGGATTTGTGGCGGTTAGAAGAGAACCAAGTAGAAAAGAAATCCAAGAAGCCGATGCCATATATAGGGAACTTAGGAAAAAAGAGCTTTTGGAAAAAGAAAATTTAAAAGATTGGGAGAGAGAAGTTTTAGTATGGATTAGCGAAGGAAAATTTTGAAAGAAGAGTTTTTTATAAAACAATTTAAAAATCGTTTTATCGGAGATGATGGAGCTATTCTTAATGTTTGTAAAAATAAAAAATGGGTAGTTGTAAGCGATAGTTTTTTTGAAGATATACATTTTAAACGAGATTGGATGAGTTTAAAAGAGATAGCAATTAAAGCGAGTTTAGTTAATCTTAGCGATATGATAGTAATGAATTCAAAAGCAAAATACGCCATTTTAAACGTTGGTTTTCCAAAGGCTCTTAGTTTAAAAGAAATAAAAGAGTTAGCCGAGGGGTTTAAAGAAATTTCTAAAAAATATGGATATGAAATAATTGGCGGAGATACGATAAGAAACGAAAAGATTACAATTTCCGTAACTCATATAGGAGTTGCTAAAAAACCAATTGAAAGAAAAGCAAAAATTAATG